>DATNNK010000051.1:0-5789 GCA_035601875.1 Casimicrobiaceae bacterium
TGGTTGCCGGTCATTGCCCCGAGCGTGCTCACGAACGGCTCTTCGTTGACCAGCTTCCAGAGCTTCTCCGCGCCGCGGCGGGCCAGCGTGTGCTCGATGTGCACCGATCCGCGCAGGCGTACGACCTCTTCGGCCGCATAAGCGCGCTTGATGCCCTTCCAGCGGGAATTCTCCGCCCAGTCCTTTTTCAGTCTTGCCGCTTCGAGATCGTAGTTCATCATCGCTCCCATCATCAGCGTGGCCAAACCGAGTTCGCGTTCTCGACGCGAACCGGCACCTGGTCTTGGCGCCCTGCCCGAAAAATCGCGCACGGCGACCGGTTGCAAAACACTCGCGCACGTTTGCGCGGGCATTTCGCTGCACGGACCGGTGAAGATCGTTCGACCGGTCAGGCGGGCGTGGATGGGGATAGATGTTCCTGGCCCAAGCCCTGCACGGCCACTCGTTGGGAGCAGCCGTGTGTGTCTGGTGGGACGTTAGCAAACTTAATCGGGTCTGACAACAAGATTTGACGCGCTGCAACGTAGGAATTGATCCTACTAATCAGAGAGTTAAAATTTGTTTCCGAGAAGCGGAAGCTGAAACCCGATTTCCCCTCTGTTTGTTGTTGCGGCGCACGCATCCAGGCCAATGCGTTGGCATTGATTTCAATTATCAACTTGATTATTAGTACTATTTGCGTGCGGCCGATTCGCGCTCGACCGGAATTGCAACGCCGCGTTTTGGAAAGCAATTCCGTGAATCCGGGCAAGGCATGTCGCACGCCTGCCACAATCGACCCCCACGCGCGGATTACGCCCGCAACTACATGAGCATGTCGGCCCAGATGTTGCGTGCCCACGCCTCCGCGAAAACCCTCTCCTCCTCGTTGGCTGTGAGCGACAAGCCCCCGCTACCTGGAACCACGAGCATGGTCTTCTGAGCGCGGTCGTAGGCGTGGACCGATGTGACGTGTCCCACCTGTTTATCGTCGACGTAGCTGTAGCACGTGTTGGCAATAACCGGCGCCTGGTTGACTTCTTCGCCCGCCAGCAGCGCGACGACCGCCGCCGCGCAGACTTTTGCGTGCTGATTCGCCATGTGGCCGGACTTGGGCATCAGAGGCGCGACCTGGATCGCATCGCCAAGCACGTGGATGCCTCGCTGCGCGGTCGACTCGTAGGTCAGGAAGTCGACCTGGCAAAAGCGATCGTTGGCATTCGCCATTCCGAGCCGCCGCGCGATGGCGCCGGCACGCTGGGGCGGAACGACGTTGATCACATCGGCTACGACATTTTCAAAGTCGAGCTTCAGCGTCCGCGTCGCAAGGTCCACGTCGACCAGCGCGCTGTTCGGACGGTAATCGACATAGCCTTTGTACAGAGATTCCCACGCCCCGGTGAAGAACGCCTTTTTCGCCTGGATCTCCTCGTTAGCGTCGAGAACGATGATCCTGGATTTTTTCTTGCGCGTCGAAAAATAATGCGCGACCTGGCAGGCGCGCTCGTAAGGCGCCGGCGGGCATCGAAATGGCGCCTTCGGAATATGGATCGCGAATACTCCGCCGTCGGGCATGGCCTCGAGCTGCGCGCGCAAGGCGGCCGTTTGCGGCCCCGCCTTCCACGCGTGAAGAACCCGCGCCTGCGCTTCCGGACTGGCCAGCGACGGGATGTCGTCGTAGATGAAGTCGACGCCCGGTGAGAGTATCAGCCGGTCATAGCCAAGCGTCTCGCCTCGCGCGAGCTTGACGTTGCGCGCGGCAGGATCGATGTCGAGCGCCTCGTCACGAACCATGCGGGCGCCCCACTTGGCAAGCCCGTCGAACGGCACCGTGATATCGGCAAGTTGACGGCTGCCACCGATGACCAGATTGGACGTCGGGCACGAGACGAAGGCCGTCTCGCGCTCGACGACGGTGACTTCGATCCGGCCTCCACTCCATTTCCGGATGTACTTGGCGGCCGTCGCGCCGCCGTATCCCGCGCCCACCACCACCACCCTCAGCGCCGCGGCATGCGCCTCGTTCGAATGAACGCCCACCGCCACCGCCGCGAATGACGCGGATGCAGCCTTCAGGAATTCGCGGCGAGTGGTGCGCGCACTGCCCTTTGCGGCCCAATCGCGGCCGTTCATTGTTTCGCCTGCGCCGCGAAGTACGCTGCCGCCGCCTCGATCTGGGCATCGGTGTAGCCCTTGGCGAGCTGTTGCATGACGGTGGCCGCGCGGCGGCCGTCGCGAAACTCCTTCATGCGTTGCACGAGCACCGCGGCGTCCCGTCCCGCGAGACTGGGAACGGCGGCGCGGCTCCTGCCGTCGGTGCCGTGGCAGTTGGCGCAATTCGCCGCGATGTCGCGACCCAGGTTCGCGTACGGGCCGACGTCTGCGGTAGAGGCAGAGTTGATCAGGCCAGCAAGCGCCAGCGTCGCAACCGCGCCGGACAAAAGCTGGAATTTCGGCCCACCATCCATTCTGTCACCCGTTGCACACATGCCAATCAGTACGCTCGCCAGACATTCGCAAGCAGGAATCCTCGCACTGTACGCCGTCATTCCCGCGCGAGCAGGTACGCCGTCATTCCCGCGCAAGCGGCAATCCATTGGCTCTTGGGCAAAACATGGATCCCCGCTTCCACGGGGATGACGAGCTATGTATTGAATATTCGTGGGAGGCTCAATCAATTGTAATTCGGAAATCCTTCATGCGCAGCGGATGGGGCGTGGAGGTCACCCAAAGTGGCGATACATATGAAAACGGGGGCCGATCCGGCCCCCGCATGAAACGCGATAATCCACGACGCAGGAATAGCTACGCGACCGGCTCGACCTCTTTGGCTTCGTCGAAGTCGAGCCTGATCTTGTCGTCGCTGCCGATGTCGATGGTCACCTTGCCGCCGTTGGTGAGCCGGCCAAAGAGCAATTCGTCGGCAAGCGCCTTGCGGATGGTGTCCTGAATCAGCCGCGACATCGGCCGAGCGCCCATTTGCGGGTCGAAGCCTTTCTTGGCCAGGAACTCCTTCAGCTTCAGCGTGAACGAAGCCTCGACCTTCTTTTCGTGCAACTGGTTCTCCAGCTCGAGCAGGAACTTGTCGACGACGCGCAGGATCACGTCATGGTCGAGCGAGGCGAACGAAATCGTCGCGTCCAGGCGATTGCGAAACTCCGGCGTGAACATGCGCTTGATCGACTCGAACTCGTCGCCCGCCTGCTTGTTGTGGGTGAACCCAATCGAGTTCTTGGACAGCATATCCGCGCCCGCGTTGGTGGTCATGACGAGGATCACATTGCGGAAATCCGCCTTGCGTCCATTGTTGTCGGTCAGCGTGCCGTGATCCATCACCTGCAGCAGAATGTTGAAGATGTCGGGATGCGCCTTCTCGATCTCGTCGAGCAAAAGCACGCTGTACGGATGCTTGGTGATCGACTCGGTGAGCTGTCCACCCTGGTCGAAGCCGATGTAGCCCGGCGGCGCCCCGATCAGGCGCGACACTGCGTGCCGTTCCATGTACTCGGACATGTCGAAGCGCAGCAATTCCACGCCAAGACAGTAGGCGAGCTGGCGCGCGACCTCGGTCTTGCCCACTCCCGTCGGGCCCGAGAAAAGGAAATTGCCGATGGGCTTCCGCGGATTGCCGAGTCCCGAGCGCGCCATGCGAATCGCCGCCACCAGCGCGTCGATCGCCTGATTCTGGCCGAATACGACGTTCTTCAAATCGCGATCGAGCGTCTTCAGCGCGTTGCGGTCGTCCGACGAAACACTCTTGGCCGGGATGCGCGCGATCTTGGCCACGATCTCCTCGATCTCGGTCTTGCTGATGATCTTTTTCTGCTTCGACTTGGGCAGGATCTTCTGCGCCGCACCGGCCTCGTCGATGACGTCGATGGCCTTGTCGGGCAGATGCCGGTCGTTGATGAAGCGCGCGGCCAGCTCCGCCGCGGTGGTCAGCGCCGCGGGCGCGTACTTCACGCCGTGGTGCTGCTCGAAGCGCGACTTCAGACCCTTCAGGATCTCGATGGTCTCGGCGATTGACGGCTCCGGCACGTCGATCTTCTGGAATCGGCGTGACAACGCGTGATCCTTCTCGAAGATTATGCGGTATTCGTTATAGGTTGTCGCACCGATGCACTTCAGCGCTCCGGTCGACAGCGCCGGCTTGAGCAAATTGGACGCGTCCAGCGTGCCGCCCGACGCCGCGCCGGCGCCGATGATGGTGTGAATCTCGTCGATGAACAGGATCGACTTCGGATTCTCGGTCAGCTGCTTCAGCACCGCCTTCAGGCGCTGCTCGAAGTCGCCGCGGTATTTGGTCCCGGCGAGGAGCGTCCCCATGTCGAGCGAATAGACAACGTAATCCTTGAGCAGCTCCGGAATGTTGCCCTCGTTGATCCGGCGCGCGAGCCCTTCGGCGATCGCGGTCTTGCCGACGCCGGCTTCACCCACCAGGAGCGGGTTGTTCTTGCGCCGGCGGCAGAGCACCTGGATAACCCTTTCGAGCTCGTGCTCGCGGCCGATGAGCGGATCGATCTTACCCAGCTTGGCCAGATGGTTGAGATCGATCGTGTAGGCATCGAGCGCACCGGCGGGCTGCGCGTCACCATCGCTCTCTTCTTTCGATGACTCGGCCTTGTCCGCCTTCTGCTGCGCGTGCTTGGTGATGCCGTGGGCGATGTAATTGACCACGTCCAGGCGCGTAACGCCGCGCTGGTTCAGAAAGTAGACGGCGTGCGACTCCTTTTCGCCGAAGATGGCGACCAGCACGTTGGCTCCGGTGACTTCCTTCTTGCCGGATGATTGAACGTGCAGGATCGCGCGCTGTATGACCCGCTGGAATCCCTGCGTGGGCTGGGTGTCCGCGTCCGAATGCGGCGACAGCCGGGGGGTGTGCTCATTGATGAAGTCGGTCAGCACGCCGCGCAGCTCGTCCAGATCGACGCCGCAGGCTTTCAGCACCTCGGCTGCCGACGGGTTGTCGAGCATCGCGAGCAGCAGGTGCTCGACGGTGATGAACTCGTGCTGCTTCTGCCGAGCTTCGACAAAAGCCATGTGGAGGGAAACTTCCAGTTCCTGCGCGATCATAGTTCGGTCCCGATCTCATCGCCGCGCCGGCGGTTTGCCCGCGCCAACGATGGATTAACGTTCAAGTCTCCTCCATGGTGCACTGAAGCGGATGCTGATGTCTGCGTGCGATGCCCAGCACCTGATCTACTTTCGATGCGGCAACTTCGCGAGTGTACGTTCCGCACACTCCCATGCCTTCACGATGAATCTGCAACATGACCTGTGTCGCCTTCTCCCGGCTCATCGCAAACACAGTCTGCAACACGACGACCACAAAGTCCATCGGTGTGTAATCGTCGTTCAACAAAATGACCTTGTACAGAGGCGGGGGTTTAAGCCGGGTCTTCTGTACTTCGAGAACATTGCCGTCCTGTTCGTGTTTGGCCATTGCCGCCCAGGAGACCCTGCCGTTCGATATGCTAATGGTTGATGATAGCAATAGATTTTTCAAGAGCGAAGGCAGTTTGCGCAGTGCGATACGCGAATTTCGCGGCTGACTGTTGCAAAAGCGTCGTATCCGCCCCACATCTCGGACTACTCGGCAAGGCGCGCGGGTGTTGCGGAGGGCAATGAGCTTGGGCAGCGGAAGAGGCCGACTGGTTCAAATCCGTAGCCTGCAGCAAGTTCCCGGAGAACCCGACCTTAGGATTGTCGTCCCCGCGCAAGCCGGGACCCATGCTATCGTACGAATGCGCTCAGAAATTGGATTCCGGGCTTACCTGCGCTCCAACGGATGACGCATCATTCCCGTCGTT
>DATNNK010000052.1:0-3846 GCA_035601875.1 Casimicrobiaceae bacterium
GCTGCTCCACGAATGTTCAACCGTGCCCAAGGGCGCTCAATAAAGTCGCGCAAAAGTCGCGCAGCGCCATTCTGTTTGGCTCGGCCTTGCGAGCTGCCCGCGGGCGGCTTGCATCACCCGATTCGCTCGCGCCCGCATTAGCCTGATCGAGTATTTGCGCACCACAGGCCATTGGCCTGCAGTGCCGACAGGAGTTCAGGTCGTATCGGTCGACTTCGGAAGCCCCTGCACTTGAACCTCGGGAACGCTCAGTTCGCCCTCAGTTGCTCCTGGTGAGCCTTGGCCAGGGCAGCCATGCTTTCGAAGCGGAAATCATACTCCGGCGAACCGGGAGGCTGCGGCGTCGCGCCCCAGCCCTCTTCGGAGTGGCGCCTGTCGATCCAGATGGAAGCCAAGCCGTTCTTGTTCGCCGGCGCGTGGTCGTGGAACAGGCTCTGCGCGGTGTGAACGATGTCCTTGCGATCGAAGCCGAAGTCCTGCCGCAGACGAGTGAGCATGTAGTCGAAATTCCGTTGGCTGGGCTTGTATGACTCGATGTCCTGCGCGGTATAAATCGCGTCGAATTCGACGGCGAGCTTCGCATTGCTCGATCGGAAGGACAGGCGATCCACGTTCGACAGGATGACCAGCTTATAGAACTTCTTGAGGTACTGCAGCGAGGACGCGGAGTCGGCGAAGGCCGGCCAGTCTGGCACCGAAGCGCCGAAGATGTTCGCTTCCTCGTTGGTCACGTCGGCGCCCCACTGCTTCGCGAGGCGCTTGTACACGACGCCGAGCAGCTGGTTGTACGGCATCGCTGGCGTCTCGACCTCCTGCGCGGCTTCTTCGACGGCATACAGCTCCAGCAGCTTGTTGCGCCCGAGGTTGGCGTTCCCGGCGCGCTTGATTAGCGGCGCCAGCGCATTGAAGATGCCGGTCTCCCAGTCGATCAGCGTACCGTAGCAGTCGAAGGTCAGAACCTTGAAGTCGGTGAGTTTCATGCGTGCTCCTTTGGCGGAAATTGAGTGGGCAGATCCCGTTGACGCATTGCCCGGGTGACACGCGACAGGCGTTTCAGCCTTTCCCCCAGTACGTCACGGAATCGATGCTATGGGCCTGTCACCAAATAAAAGTGCTTTGTGACCCCGCCGAGTGCGGCATCCTTAGTTCCCCCATCACCCGACGTGCGGACTTTGCTCCCGGCGATCAAGCTTCGCCACGCCGATCGGATCACCGGCGAACTTGTCATCCCTGCCCAGCCCGGTTCGTATGCGGATTTTCCGAGCAATCTAGATCCACGGCTGGCGGACCCGCTTCGCAGCCGAGCTATTCAGAAGCTGTATACCCACCAGCGGGCAGCTTGGGATGCGATTACCGACCGGAGGCACAGGGTAGTCGTCACTCCGACGGCGTCGGGGCAAGACTCGGTCGGGCGCGTATTCCTGCCGAACATTGCGCACGCTGACGTCTTGTGGCAGCGTACGCCTGAAGGCCGGTTGTCCATAGAGCGGGACTGAGCCATCTTCTGCCGCCGAGCTTTTCCAAACAGCATACTAGCTGCACGCAATTCGTCTATCCCTGAAGCCTCGACGCGACCGGATTCCTAAAGATCGGTGATTTCCATTCACGCGGTACGTGACAGTTTCAGTGATCAGTATTGAGAGGCATACCGGGGGTTAAAGCGTGAGCAAAACTAAGAGCAACGACAGTGGCACGTCCCCCGGACGCGACGAAGGCCTCCGCATGCGGCTCACCAGCTACGGAGACAGCGACTTTTCGCTGTTCCTGCGCAAGGCATTCATAAAAGGCGCGGGCTACACCGACGACGCGCTCGATCGGCCAATCGTCGGCATCGCCAATACCGGGAGCTCCTATAACCCATGCCACGGCAACATGCCTCAGCTCGTCGAGGCGGTAAAGCGCGGAGTGATGCTCGCGGGCGCTTTACCGATGGATTTCCCGACCATTTCGCTCCACGAAAGTTTTTCTTCGCCCACATCGATGTATCTCCGCAATCTCATGTCGATCGACACCGAGGAGATGATCCGCGCGCAGCCTATGGACGCGGTCATTCTCATTGGCGGCTGCGACAAGACGGTGCCGGCGCAATTGATGGGTGCCGCGTCCGCCGGGATCCCGGCAATCGAGCTCGTCACGGGCTCGATGCTGACTGGCTCGCATGAGGGTGAACGCGTAGGCGCCTGCACCGACTGCCGGAGGTATTGGGGGCGTTATCGCGCGGAGGAGATCGACTCCGGCGAGATTTCGCGCGTGAACAGCCAACTCGTCGCGAGCGTGGGAACGTGCTCCGTCATGGGGACGGCGAGCACGATGGCATGCGTAGCCGAGGCGCTGGGCATCATGGTGATGGGCGGCGCTTCGCCGCCGGCGGTGACCGCCGATCGCATCCGCGTAGCGGAACGCACCGGCGCGACGGCGGTGGCAATGGCGAAAGCCAGTCTCACTCCCGATCGCATCCTCACCGAGAAGGCCTTCGATAACGCGCTGCGCGTGCTGCTCGCGATCGGCGGATCGACCAACGCAATCATCCACCTCACGGCGATCGCGGGGCGCGTCGGCATCGAGATCGATCTGGACCGGCTCGATGCGCTCGGACGAGACACTCCCGTGCTCGTGGATCTCAAGCCCTCGGGCAGCCATTACATGGAGGATTTCCACAGGGCAGGCGGCGTGCCCACGCTGCTGCGCGAACTCAAGCCCCTGCTCCACCTCGATGCAATCACCGTGACGGGGCGCACACTCGGCGAGGAGCTCGAGCTCGACGGCAAGGGATTCGCCCAGGATGTCGTGCGGCCGAGATCCCATCCCATCTATCCGCAGGGCGGTATTGCCGTGCTGCGCGGAAACCTTGCGCCCGGGTGCGCGATCATCAAGCAGTCCGCGGCCGACCCCAAGCTCATGGAGCACGAAGGCCGAGCGGTTGTATTCGAGAATATCGACGACCTCATGAAAAGGAACGACGACGATTCGCTCGACGCGAACGCCGATGATGTCTTGGTGCTACGCAATATCGGGCCGTGCGGCGCGCCCGGAATGCCGGAGGCAGGTTACATCCCAATTCCCAAGAAGCTCGCGCGCGCCGGAGTGAAGGATATGGTGCGAATCTCGGACGGTCGCATGAGCGGCACGGCCGGCGGGACGATCGTCCTTCACGTGACGCCCGAAGCTGCCATCGGCGGACCCCTCGCGTACGTGCGAACCGGGGATCGCATCCGGCTAAGCGTCGAGAATCGGGAGATCGCACTGCTGGTAACCGACGAGGAGCTCGCCAAGCGCGCGAACGCGAATCCTGTCCTGCCGCCGAAGGCGCCTCGCGGCTATCGCAAGCTCTTCCTGCAATCGGTTATGCAGGCGGATCGCGGCGTCGACTTCGATTTTCTCCGAGCGGAAGCGATGAGGTCGCGCGTTCGGGGCGACACCTAGCACACTCAAACATTCCTTCCGGCTTCACAGCAAACGCGTTGCGGCAAGGTTCTTCTCAAGAATAGGTACGGCCGAGATCGCTCGGATCGCAATCACGTGCACCACCCGGCCGAGGCTCACCGAGCCGGGAAACCCGGCCGCACGGAACGTGACCAGCCGAAGCAGATGATTTTCTAGCGACTGTGGATAATTGTCCCCGCCTTCCGGCGTACGAACCTAGGATCCGTTTGGGGAAGATGATTTTCTTAGAATGGTTCGCCTTGGCAAATCGGTTTGCCGATCAGCGAAGAGCAACTGATTCGTAATCAGTCGGTAGTTCGATATCTCTCCCGCTCCATCGCCCGGCGCGCACCCGTTTCTTGGTGTGATTTCCGGTTTCATCGGTTTTCCCGGCACAGTAGCTCGAATCAACAGCCCCGAGAA
>DATNNK010000053.1:0-13766 GCA_035601875.1 Casimicrobiaceae bacterium
TCGAGTATGTCTACATCGAGAATCTCGGCGGCATCAGCCGGGGCACCATGGAAAGCATGCCGGGCGCGCTGGTCTTTCCCGCGACGCAGTATGTTGCCGACGGCAAGTCGATGACCTATCGCGTGCGCTGGACGCTGATCAGCGACTCGTCGTACGAGGCGTGGAGCGAGATGCAGGTCAAGGATGCGTGGGTCACCATGTTCAAGGTGACGATGAAGCGAACGTCGTAATGCGCGGTCGTGCTAGGGAGCGCAATTCTGTGGGACCGCTTTGGCCTGCCTGCCACCGTTGTCCCCCGCCAGATGGCAGGCCGCCTGCCGGTCGAAACAGCAAATCAGAGATAACGGCAATGACCGACTGCGCCGTGCTAGGGCGCACATCACACCGCGGTCGCAGGTACTCCAGCGCGATGATCAAGTCTCTTGGCCGTCGTATACTTACGGTTCCCCAAACGTTCAAGCAGGGGTCTCAAACCAAGGGCCTGGAGCGCCGCGGTAACTACCGCGAGACGGAGCAACCTCCAGACTCTTCAGCCAACGGAGGTCGAAAATGGCGATACGCATAGGTGACGAAGCACCGGACTTTACCGCCGAAACCACGGAGGGCAAGATCCGGTTCCATGAGTGGATCGGGGACAAATGGGCGATTCTGTTCTCGCATCCCAAGGATTTCACGCCGGTGTGCACCACCGAGCTCGGCTACATGGCCAAGCTCAAGCCGGAGTTTGACAAGCGCAACACCAAAATCATCGGGCTCAGCGTGGATCCCGTCAGCGACCACAAGTCCTGGGTCAAGGATATTCAGGAGACTCAGGGGCACGCAGTCAATTATCCGATGATCGGCGATGCGGATCTCGAGGTCGCGAAGGCCTACGACATGATTCACCCCAACGCGAGCGGCGGAAAGCGCACTGCGGCGGACAACGCGACGGTTCGCTCGGTATTCGTCATCGGGCCCGACAAGAAGGTCAAGGCGATGCTCATTTATCCGATGAGCACGGGCCGCAACTTCGACGAGGTGCTGCGTTTGCTCGACTCGGTTCAGCTGAACGCGAAACACACGGTCGCCACGCCGGTGAACTGGAAACCGGGCGAGGACGTCATCATTCCCACGTCGGTTTCCGACGAGGACGCCAAGAAGAAATATCCGCAAGGCTTCAAGACGCACAAGCCGTATCTGCGCACCGTTGCGCAGCCGAAGTAATAACGCACACCACCGGAAACAGGGCGCCGCGCGGCGCCCTGTTTCTTTATCCACTGGGACAATCGCGACCGGCAGAGATCCCGTTAGGGCGAAGCGGCATCGATCCTGCCAAAGACTCCATTCTCCTCGCCGTTCGGACCAGCCGCAAAGAAGCGGTATTCGACGGCAGGTTTTGTGCCGTGCTGCCATTGTTCGCCGGCGCGATCGGCATGCCCCACGGTGCGTTGAGCGTGCCGCCTGTCGCGACCCGTTGCCGCAGATGCCCGCTGGTATCAAATGCGTCGACGATTCCTAGGCCCGGTCCGTCGACCTCGTCGTTGCCGTCCTCTTTCTTTTGTGCATACGCGACGTAAAGGCGCCCGCCGAGGGCCAAAATGTTGAACGGCGAGAAGTTGGCGGGGATATTCGGATCGACGAACGCGCCGGGCATTTTCTTGGCGTGCATGCCGGTGCCGTTATCGGAACCCAGATGGGCTGGTCGCGCTCAACGCGCTGCCCCAGCCGTTCTTGAGGTTGTCGTCGCGGTGCTCGGCGGGTACGCCGCCATCAGACACAAGGTTGCGCACCGCATAGCTGTTCGCGGCGAAGGCTGCGCCCCCGGCGAGTCCAGATGCCAGCGCGGCGACGAACAACGCTTGTCGCAGAGCGCGTGAAGCCAAGTTCATGGTTTACCCCTCTTTCAAGATTAAGCGAATTTCGGCCGATGTTGGCTCAGGTCCCAACATCCCCTCGACGCACCATGGGTCAAGGTTCGACTGAGCTGGGCGGTCTGAGGACGCAACCACCTGCCCGGCGACGTTATTCCAACTCTAAATGCAGCGGGCCGCAGCAGTACGATCCGACATCGGCTATCAGATCAAATCTGGCCCACGACACTTTTAGTTTGTAAGGGTTAGCGCTGCGGCAGCCTGCGCAAGCCGGCAGGGATCAACCACCGCTCTGCCACCCGGAATCCGCCTTCGATCAAAAGCGCGAGTGCAGCAGCCGGCAGCGCGCCGGCGAGCAGCATGCCGTGATCGTTGAGCGCGAGCCCGGTGACGATGCGCTCGCCGTAGCCGCCGGCACCGATGAACGCGGCAATGGTAGCGGTGCCGACGTTGATCACCGCGGACGTCTTGATCCCGGCCATGATCGTTGGCGCGGCCAGTGGCAACTCGATCTTGTGCAGGATGGTGCCAGCTTGCATGCCCAGCGATAGCGCCGCATCTTTCATTCCTCGCGAGATCTGCGTCAGCGCGGCATGCGTGTTGCGCACGATGGGCAGCAGCGCGTAGAGACTGAGCGCGATGAACGCCGGCACGGCGCCGATGCGCCCGGTCAACGGAATCAGGACCGCGAGCAGCGCCAGCGAAGGTATGGTCTGCACCACACCGGTCGCTCCCAGGATTATCGTTTCGGTCGCCGGGCGCTTGGCGGCAAGGATGCCCAGTGGTATGCCGACCATGATACTCGCCGCGAGCGACAGGAACACCAGCGTCAGGTGCTCGAGCGTCAGGCGGCCAAAATCGGGTCCGAAGATCTTGTGCCACAGGCTGTCCGCCGGCCGTGCGCTTGTGGTTGCCGGTCCAGCCGACGCGGCCTGCGCTGCCGCGCCGGGATGTTGTGCCAGAAAGTTCGCGGCTACCGTCGCGAAGTCCTTGTGCTCGAGCTCGGCGTCCGCGTTCATGCGCCGCATCGCGGCGTCGTCGATGGCCCCCTCCAGATGCCTCAGCGCTTCCCAGGTCTTCGGCAGACGCTGCGGCAGATCGGCGCGGTAGAGCAGCACCGCGTCATAGCGCGGAAAATACTGGCGGTCGTCGGCGAGCACGGTCAAGCCGTATTTATCGATCTTGGCATCGGTCGAGTAGATGTCGATCGCATCCACCTGGCGCTCGGCGATGGCTTCGTAGGCAAGGCCGTGATCGAGGCCGCGCGGTGTCGCCAACGGCAAATCGTACGCGCGCTTCAATCCAGGCCAGCCATCGGCGCGGCCGATGAACTCCTGCGACAGGCCCAGCCGCAACTCGGGATGCGCTTTCAGATCCGACAAGCGGGCGATGCTGTTGGCGCGTGCGTCGTCGCCGCGCATCGCCAGCGCGTAGGTGTTGTTGAAGCCGAGCGGCACCGCGACCGCGAGCCCCATTGCCGCGAGCTTGGCGTTGAGCTCTGAGAGCGGCGGCACTTGATCGAGCTTGAGAATTTCCCGCGCGATCGTGCCGGTGTACTCGGGGTAGACATCGATGCTGCCGGTCGTGAGCGCGTTCAGCACGATCGCGGTATTGCCCAGCCCCTGGCTGTGCGTGACGGCCGCCTCGCCGGCGCCTTGCGCCGACTGCTTGATGATTTCGCCGAGGATGTACGATTCGGTGAAGCGCTTCGAGCCGACGTTGAGCGTCGGTGTGGCCGTTGCCGTGGCGCCGACTCCGCAGGCGACCACGACTGCCACGACGATCCGCAACCGGGTAAGCAATATTCTCATCGGTAGTGATCTCGAAGGATAGGTTACGCGAAACCCCGGATGAACGGCAGCTGTGAAAATCGCGCAGGCTCAACGGCGCTGACAGTGTGCTCGCGATGGCATAAATCAGGCCTTACCTCGGTGCTGTGCTGTTATGTTTACATGAGGCCTGCAAGCGCGAAGTGATTGGTCCGCGACACGTGGTACCCCAGGGCCGGGAACGCCCGCTTGCCTGCCGCCATCCAATGCGTGAACGATCGCCCAACCATCGATGGCCACTAAGCCAACCCCCTCGGCACCCGTGCCGAAACCCGCCTCCGCAGTCGACGACGCCGAGCTCGTTGGGCGTATTGCGGGCCACGATCAGGCTGCTTTCGAAGTTCTGATGCGGCGTCACAACGGCAGGCTGTTCCGTGTCGCCCGGGCGATTCTCAAGGACGATGCCGAAGCAGAAGACGCGCTCCAGGATGCCTACCTAGACGCCTATCGTCACATCGACGACTTCCACGGCGGGGCACGGCTTTCGACGTGGCTTACCCGCATCGTCATCAATCAGGCGCTCATGCGCCTGCGCAAGCATAAGCGCGATCGCATTGTGGTGCCATTTGGAGATGGGAGCGGGACCGAACCGGACCAAGCGGAGGCCGACGTGGCCGATGAACGAAGCGAATCGCCGCCGGGCGCCACGCTGCGCGCCGAAATCCGTCGTGCGCTCGAGCGCAGAATCGACGAGCTGCCGACGGCGTTCCGTACGGTGTTCGTCATGCGTGAGGTTGAGGACATGACGGTGGATGAAACCGCCGAGTGTCTTTCGATCCCCGCCGCGACGGTCCGGACACGGCTGTTCCGGGCACGTGCACTGCTGCGCGAGGCGCTGGCGCGCGACATGGACATGGCGACGGTGGACGTGTTCGGCTTCGCCGGCGAGCGCTGCGATCGTATCGTAGCCGCGGTGCAGGAGAGGGCGCTGGCTTTGGCCCCCGGCTCGCCCGTCGACGCTCGATCCACCCCACGCTAATGGCCCGACCCGGCCCCCGCGGGAACGCCGGGCCCCAAATTTCCATCTGATGTTCATCCGTTGGAGCGGAGTTTTCGTATAGAACGGGGCCCCGCCGCTGACGGCCGAATGAGAGCATTCGCCGCTCGCCCGCTTTTTGCAAGGGCACAAGGCATCGATCCACCACTGAGGAGTCACCTAATGAGAGTTCCACCCATTGTCATTGCCACTACGCTGTTGCTCGCGGTCGCAGGTGCGTCCGCGCAAGGCGTCAACGACGCGCAGATCGCCTCGATCGTCGTCACCGCCAATCAGGTCGATATCGATGCCGGCAAGCTGGCGCAATCGACGTCGGCCAAGGCCGAAGTCAAGAAGTTCGCGGAGCGCATGATCACCGACCACACCGGCGTGAATAAATCGGCGGTCGAGCTCGTGACTAAGCTCAAGGTCACTGCGGAGGACAACCCGACCAGCCAGAGCCTCAAGTCCGGAGGCGAGTCGAACCTCGCCAATCTGAAGACGCTGAAGGGCGCGGCGTTTGACAAGGCGTACATCGACCACGAAGTCACCTATCACCAGCAAGTGCTCGATGCCGTCGACAAGACGCTGATCCCCAATGCCAAGAACGAAGAACTGAAGGCGTTGCTGGTCAAGGTGCGGCCGGCGTTTGTCGCGCACCTCGAGCACGCCAAGATGCTCCAGTCGTCGATGGGCGGCTCGATGGGCAAGAAGTAATCGCGTGCCGGTGAATACGAGCTCGTATCGCACCGTTGCATTTTTCGCCGCGGCGCTGGCCCTGCTCTGCTGGAGCACGGGCCCGGCCGCGGCGGCCGATGCGCCCAAGGCCGCGACCCTAGCAGTCGCGATCGACGGCACCACGTTTCAGCCCGCGACGCTGATCGTCAAAGCCGGCGACTCGGTCACCTGGGTGAACAAGGACCCGTTTCCGCACACGGTGACGTCTGCCGCCGGCGGCTTCGATTCCCACGAAATCGCACCCGGCAAGTCCTGGAAGTACACCGCCACGAAGAAGGGCGAGTTTGCTTACATCTGCATCTTCCATCCGACGATGAAGGCAACGCTGAAGGTCGAGTAGCTTCGGCGCGTTTTCCGTAGCATCGGGTTTTCTTCGCACGAGGCGGGAAGGTGAGCGCTGGATTGCGTGCGCGCTATGGTTTACCCTTCCTGGCTTCGGTGCTTCAAACGGTGGCCCGCCATGAGCGGACCCATAAATCAATACCCGCACCTCCTCGCACCACTGCCGCTCGGTTTTACGACGCTCAAGAACCGCGTCCTCATGGGATCGATGCATACGGGTCTGGAGGAAGCGCCGGATGGATTCAATAAGCTCGCGGCATACTATGCGGCGCGGGCGAGGGGTGGCGTCGGTTTGATCGTCACCGGGGGCATCGCGCCCAACTTCGCCGGCCGGGTCGAGCCGCGGGCCTCGCAGCTATCGTTTCCGTGGCAGGTGGCCAAGCATCGCATCATCACCGACACCGTGCACGCGGCCGGTGGCAAGATCGCGATGCAGATCCTGCACGCCGGTCGCTATGCGTATCACCCGCTGTCCGTCGCGCCCTCGTCGCTCAAGTCGCCGATCACGCCTTTTCGCCCACGCGCTCTCACCCGGTGGGGCGTGCGCAGAACCATTGCCGCCTACGCCCGTTGCGCGACGCTCGCGCAACGGGCGGGCTACGACGGGGTCGAGATCATGGGCTCCGAGGGTTACCTCATCAACCAGTTCATTGCGCCGCAGACCAATCATCGCGACGACGAGTGGGGCGGCTCGTTCCTGAATCGCATTCGCTTTCCGGTCGCCATCGTGCGCCGCACGCGCGAGGCGGTGGGCCGCAACTTCATCATCATCTACCGGCTGTCGATGCTGGATCTGGTCGAAGGCGGCAGTACCTGGGACGAAGTCGTCTCGCTCGCGCAGGCGATCGAAGCCGCAGGCGCGACGATCATCAACACCGGCATCGGCTGGCACGAGGCGCGGATCCCCACCATCGCCACCATGGTCCCACGCGCCGCGTTCGCCTGGGTGACGCGGCGCATGAAAAGCAACGTAGCGATTCCGCTGATCACCACCAACCGCATCAACGATCCCGCGACGGCAGAGACGCTGATCGCTCGCGGCGACGCCGACATGGTGTCGATGGCGCGGCCCTTCCTCGCCGACCCGGAGTTCGTGAACAAGGCGGCACAGAATCGCGCTGCCGAAATCAACACCTGCATCGGCTGCAATCAGGCCTGTCTCGATCAGATCTTCGAGCGCGAAACCGCGTCCTGCCTCGTCAACCCGTTCGCGTGCCGCGAAACCGAGCTGAAGCTCACACCCACGGCGCGGCGGAGAAAGGTCGCGGTGGTCGGCGCCGGCCCCGCAGGGATGGCGTGCGCCGTGACCGCCGCCGAGCGCGGTCACGACGTGACGCTGTTCGACGCGGCCGTCGAAATCGGCGGACAGTTCAACCTGGCGCGGCGCATTCCCGGCAAGGAGGAGTTTGCCGAGACCTTGCGCTATTTTCGTACACGGCTCGAGCAGCTTGGCGCGAGGGTGGAGCTGAATCGACGGGTCGGGGCGGACGACCTGAGCTCGTTCGACGACGTGATTCTCGCCACCGGCATCGTGCCACGCATACCGGCGATTCCCGGCATCGATCATTCCAAGGTCGCGAGCTATGTCGAAATCGTCGAAGGACGCAAGCGCGCAGGCAAACGGGTGGCGATCGTCGGCGCCGGCGGCATCGGTTTCGACATCGCCGAGCTGCTCACCGAAGATCATCCTGCCGACGGTCACGCGAGCGACGGGCGCCGCGACGACCCGGCCATCGCCGCCTTCTGCGCCGAGTGGGGCATCGATGCCGAGCTCGCGCATCGCGGGGGTGTAAAGACCGCGCAAGAAAATCCACCGCCGCGGCAGTTGTGGCTGCTGCAGCGCAAGACCGAGAAGGTCGGCGCGGGCTTGGCCAAAACGACAGGTTGGATACGCCGCACGCTGCTCAAGCGCCGCGGCGTCGCGATGTTGGCTGGCGTCGAGTACGACCGCATCGACGACGCGGGACTGCACATCAGGATCGACGGCACGCCGCAATTGCTCGAGGTCGATACGATCGTGATCTGCGCCGGGCAGGAGCCGCGCCGCGAACTGGTTGCGAGTCTCGAAGCGGCGGGAATCAAGCCACAGCTGATCGGCGGCGCGGATGTCGCGCTCGAGCTCGACGCCAAGCGCGCGATCGATCAAGGGACGAGGGTCGCCTTGGCGTTGTAGGCGCGAATTCGCTCGCGCGAGACGGGCGTTAAGGCGACAGGGAATAGGCGGCGACGAGAGGGAGCCCGTCGAGTTGCGCCAGCGCCGCTTCCCCCTCGACCAAGGCGTAAGCGATGATCGCCAGTAAGAAGGCAACCCACAGCCCAGTGATTGCGTTGTCCAGCCAGAGCCAATAACGCCTGCGCTCGCCGGTCGGTGCGCCCTCGGTCGCGACAAACCACTCGCCAGCCGCGCGCGTCTGCTGGCGCATTACTTCGGAGGTGCTCTTTTGAAGTACGCGGTGCCGTCGGCCGCGATGGCCCCGCTTGAGCGAGGCAAACAGCGACGATGCTCCGGTGATATTCGCGGAGCTCTCGATTTTATGGGCGCGTATGTGACGCCTCCCGGCGACATCAACGCCGTCTACACTCGCAAGCGGCATGCCAGGGGCGGCCAACGCTTAGACTATCATCCGGAACAATGAGTTAGCAGATTTCAGGTCGGACGGGAGGCCATCGACTTGCACCGTCGCAATGCAGCAACGGTTTTTCCGCACCATTCCTGAACGGCTGCGGGCGATTCCCAAAACGCGGCAGTGAGGCGAGAAACCCCGGTTTTCATCGACATCTTAGGTGCTTACTAGGGTCATCAACAAACGCGATGATGACCATTGCGATTTTCGATTGGACTTCCGGGGCGCGATTGCCCATTGTGATTTGGTGCAACGCAACAATGTAACCTGAAGATGTTACTGTTGTAATTGGTGCAACGCAACACTGTAACTTAAAGCTGTTAGTGTTGAGTGTCGACATCAGCTATCCGCCGATGCGACACCGACCGCACCGCGCAATTTTGCGTGGATTGTCGGGCGCGCCGAGACAGAAAGGTTTCGGCGTTCGAGCGTCGCTCAAATCGACGCCTGCATTGTCGACGGGCCACAAGCTTTGGTCGACCGCCAACTATGAAAAAAGACCGTGCTGAAATTCATGTTCAAGCGGCCGCCACGCCGCGAAAGGTAAAGAAGCCGATCGGGCTCGCGCTGCAGGGCGGAGGCTCGTGGGGCGCGTACACCTGGGGCGTGCTCGACGTGCTGCTTGCCAGCCGCACCATCGCTATCGCGCAGTTCAGCGGCACCAGCGCCGGCGCGATCAATGCCGCGATCGTAGCCAGCGCGTTGGCCAAGGGCTCGGCGGCGCAGGCAAGAAAATCGTTGCGTGCGTTCTGGTTGCGGGTCGCCGATCCGGCGCTGGCCGATCTTGCGCGCAAGATCTGGGGACCGGCTGAGCGCAGCTTGCGTCAGTCATTCGGCGCCTGGCTCTTGTCGAGCGGCGCGATGACGCCTTACAACTCCAATCCGCTGGGCATCAACCCGCTGCGCGATGCGATCGAGGCTCACGTCGATATCGACGCGATCCGCAGCAAATCCTCACCGGCGCTTTTCGTGACCGTCACCAACGTCAAGACCGGGCTGCCGCGCGTCATCGCCAACGATGCGATGTCGATTGACGCGCTGCTCGCGTCGGCGTGCGTGCCGGAATTGTTCCAGGCAGTCGAGCTTGACGGAGAGCAATACTGGGACGGAGGCTATTGCGGCAACCCGACGCTGTGGCCGATGATCCATAGCGGGCTTGCCGACGATCTGATCGTCGTCCAGCTCGCGCCCGAGTTTGCCGAGGTACCGACGGATGGGCTCGGGATCCGGCGCCGGGTCGGCGAGATCATATTCAATTCGAGCCTTGTCGCCGAGATGCAGGCGATCACCGCAATGCGCGCGCTGGCGGAGCGAAACGCCGACACGTCGCACCTGCTCGCGGTTCGCATGCATCGCATCGGACCGCCGCGCGACGAGCTCCACGAGCAAGGGTCGCCGTCGGAACGCTCGCGCGCGTGGCTGCAGCTGCTTCAGGGCGAAGGACGGATCGCCGGCAAACGCTTCCTGTCCGCACATGGCGCCGACATCGGCGTGCGCGAGACTCTGGACGTCGCCAAGGCCTATTCGGACGGTCACAAGCCCAAGATGCGTGTGCCCGTGAAAGAGGGGCCGCAAGACGTCGAGAAGCTCCTGCTGCCGGCGAATGCCGAATCCCGCTTACCGATGACTGCTGAATCGGGTGACAGGCTCCATAAAAAGGGCGGCGTGCCCGCTCCCGCTTCAAGCATCCGAGGGCGGGCTTCAGCGCGGACCCGGCGGCGCTCGTCAAAAGACACTCGATTCCCGCTCACCTACCAAAATGAGCAGGAATGACGATATTTGGGTATTCCTGGCGTCATGCTCTTTCGTAGTGCTCGATCGCTGCGCTTCTGCCCCACGCCGACAGATCCGGGCGCCGCAAGTGCCAGTCGGTGTTTTTTTGGTAGGCGCGTCCGATGCGGACCAAGCTCGGTTCGGTGAAGGGCGCGCCGATCAACTGCACCGCGACCGGTAGCCCGCCGCTCGACAATCCCGCCGGCAGCGACAGCGCGCATGCGCCCAGATAGTTGGCGACCCGCGTGAATGTCGCCAGCGGTGTCGTTGCTTCATCGACTTGGTCGAGCGGCGTCGCGCTGATCGGAAGGGTCGGCGTGAGCAGCGCATCGCGTCCGAGCATCCACCGTGCAAACATCGCCGCCGCCCGCTTGCGTTGGGCGAGCTCATCGATGTAATCCGCGGCGCTGATCGATTTTCCTCCGAGCGTGCGCTTGCGCACCCAGGGATCGATGTCGAGCGCAGGGTCCTCGATGTACCCACGGTGCATCGCCCATGCTTCGGCGGCGATGATGCGACCGTTGCGCACCATCATGTCCTCTAAATCGAACGGTGCCCGCGCCTCCTCGACAATGGCTCCGAGCTCGCGCAGCGTCGCGATCGCATCGTTGAACGCGCGCAGCACGGCGGGCTCGGTCGTCGGCGGAAAATGCGCGGCGGCGAGCGCGGTAAGGCGCATCCCGCGAACGTCGGGGTCGCCGGCGAGCGCCGCGGCGAAGTCGACCCGCGGCGCCTGGAACGTCGAAGCATCGCGCG
This sequence comes from Casimicrobiaceae bacterium, assembly GCA_035601875.1. GTDB lineage: Bacteria > Pseudomonadota > Gammaproteobacteria > Burkholderiales > Casimicrobiaceae > PALSA-1003. The sequence continues at coordinate 10,889 of DATNNK010000053.1, forward strand.
CATCGGGCCCGGCCATGGCGGCGGTCAGCAACGCGGCGTCCTCGACGGTATGCGTCAGCGGTCCGAGCGAATCGAGGGTTAGCGCGAGCGGCACGACACCCGCGAGGCTGATGAGTCCGTAGGTGGGTTTCAATCCCGTGAGACCGCAGAGCGATGCCGGAATGCGGATCGATCCTCCCGTGTCGGAACCGATGGCAGCAGGCGCGAGGCCTGCCGCCACCGCGACTGCGGAGCCACTGCTCGAGCCTCCCGCGACGCGATGCACGCGCGTGTCCCACGGATTCCACGGCGCACCCATTGGCTGGTTGCGGCCCCAGCCGCCGAACGCGAACTCGACCATGTGCGTCTTGCCGAGCGGGATCATACCGGCGGCGAGCAGACGCTCGACCGCCGTTGCGGTTTCCGTCGCGATGCGTCCCCGCCACGATTTCGAGCCGGCGGTGGTCGCGCGGCCTTCGATGTGCAACAGGTCCTTGAGCGCGATCGGCAGGCCGTGCAAAGGACCGCGCGCGAGACCCGCGTCACGCTGGAGATCCGCCGCCTTCGCGCCCGCTATCGCGTGGTCGCGATAGACGTCGACATACGCGTGCAGCTTTGCGTCGAGAGCGTCGATACGCGCGATGCACGCTTCGACGATTTCGAGCGACGATGTCGCGCCCGCCGCGAGGCGCCGTGACAGCTCGCTGAGAGGCGTCCAGGGCAGGTCGTCGGGCACGGTGGTTCTGCGCATGATGACATGACATCATAACGTTGTTCGTCGATGGGCAACGAAGAATTGAATTTCGCGCGACGAAAAACGTGGGAGGCGAATTTACTCGGGCGCTCCTCGACATCGCACGCTGAGGACACTAGCGCTTCTTGACTGCGACGCTGAAGCTCGCGACCGAGAGTACCGCCATCACCATCAGCAACAGCAACCATCCGAGCGAAGCCGTCTCCGGTACCGCTAGCGGCGCGAAAGCGAACGGCGCGACCGCGCGCGCGAACAGCGCCGGCGCTGCAAGACTGCCCAGCGTGCCACCGTAGCCGGCCCGACCGAAGAGCTCTGCCGGGACCGTCCCGCGTACGATGGTGACGACGCCATTGCTGCAGCCGAACACGATGGCAAAGGCGAGAGCGAGAACGACTTCGCCATGGAGCGCGATCAGCACCGCCAGCGCGCCGACGAGAAGCCAGAGCGACAGCATGCCGATGCGGCGCGAGGAAAAGCGGCGGCCGATGGTGAACTCGAGAATCCGTCCGGTCACCTGCATGGGCCCGAAAAACGCGCCGACCCAGACCGCGGACTCGAGCGGGAGTCCCTTGCCCTGCAGCACGGTGATCAAATGCACCGTCAGCGCGGAGACGATGAATCCATTCAGCGCGAAGGCGACGCCGAGCGCGATAAAAGCCGGCCGGCGCGATTCGGGAAGCAAGGTTCCATGCTCATATTCCGAGCCTATCCTGCCGGGAACGATCGGGGTCACCGTTCGTGGCACGAAGGCAAGATGCAGCGGCAGGCAGATCGCGATTTGCAATAGCGCGAACCCGCTTAGCGTGTCGCGCCAGCCAAACCACTCGAGCCCTTTCAGCGACAGCGGCCAGAACGCGGTGCTGGCGAGTCCGCCCATCAGCGTAAGCGCCGTGAGCGCGGTGCGATACGACGTTCCGGCGTGTTGGCTCAACGTCGCGAACGCGGCATCGTAGAGCGTCATCGCCATCGCGATGCCGGCAAGTGCCCACGCGGCGTAGAGCGCAATCGCGGAGTGCGCGTGCGCGATCGCGAACAAGGCGAGCGCGGCGGTCACCGAGCCGACGCTCATCACCAGGCGACCGCCGTAGCGGTCGATGGCGCGACCGGCGAGCGACGCGGTCAACGCGGACAGGAGAAGGCTTAACGAATACGCGCCGAACAGCGCTGCGGCGGAGAGCCCAAGCTCATCGCGGATGCTCGCGCCGAGTACCGCAATCGAATAGTAAAGAGCGCCCCAGGAAATGATCTGCGTGAGGCCGAGCGCGGGAACAAGACGGAAGAGGATGGCCCGGCTCATAACGCGATGTTAACGCGGCGACGCGTGCACAACCGCCGCGTTCGGCGCATCGATCCTACCTCTCCGGCGGAGCTCCCGGAAGCGTGCGGCCGGGCATGCGCCGCTGAATCGTGCGCATCACGCTCTGGTGCAGCATCTGCCGCAGCTCCGGCGTCATGGTGAGCGGCGGTGTCGCGAGCGCTTGAACACCCGCGGCCGCGACATCCGTACGCACAGCGTTCGCGGATCCAGCGGAGGTCGCGAGCGTGGAGAAGACATCGGTGCGATTGGCGATATTACCGGTGTTGGTTTGTACGTAGAACGGCAGGAACACCGTTCCGATGCTCGTCAGCGCCTGGTAATCGCTGAGAAACAAACCTCCTGAGTTGGGCGCGACGGCCAGATCGAAGGGTCCGGTGATGTGACTCTCCAGCCACGTGATTCCATCGGTCGATCGCGCCAGCCAGTAATCGGTGAGCAGCGTCGACGGGTCGGCGGTGTTGTTGCGAAAGTCGTAGTAGCTCACGCCATAGGTGCCGTCGGCACGTAGCGCGACTGCAGTAACGAACGCCGGCACGTTCGGGGCGGCATTGACCCGAACGGCCATCGTCCACGTCAACCCTCCGTCGAGCGAGCGCGAAAAGGCCACGCCGTCACCCATGCCTCCGCTGAAGCGCGAGTCCTGCCACACCGCGGCAAGCTCGCCGTGGGGACCGGCGGCAATCGAGCCCAGGGTGACACCGTCGCGTATCTGGGCATGGGTCTCCGGATCGAAAGTGCCGACCGCCTGCACCGGCGAGATGACGATCGGCGCCGACCAGCTCACGCCCTTGTCTGGCGATCGAGTGATCGCAAGGGTCGCCGTTGCC
>DATNNK010000054.1:0-7583 GCA_035601875.1 Casimicrobiaceae bacterium
CATTACCGCCGAGCGCCTGGTGTTGATCGGGCCGGCGGTAAAGCGCTTCCCTATCGAAGCCGTTCCGCCCGATACCATCGTCATTCATGGCGAGGAAGACGATGTCGTCGCGCTTGCCGATGTGTTGGCGTGGGCGAGGCCGCAGCAATTGCCGATCGTGGTCTTTCCCGGGTGCGGGCACTTCTTCCACGGCCGGCTGCCGCAGTTGCAGCGCGTGATCACCGGCATGTGGAACAAATGAGCGCGGCCGACGCGGCTATTCTTTCCGTCGTCGGACTGAGAAAATCCTATGGCGACAACGAGGTGGTGCGCGGCCTCGATTTTGCGATCGGCCGCGGCGAGTGCTTCGGTCTCCTCGGCCCCAACGGCGCGGGCAAGACGACGACCTTGCGTTGCTGTCTCGGGCTGACCGACCCCAATGCGGGTGCTATTACGCTGGTCGGCGAGCCGGTACCCAAAGCCGCGCGTGAGGCGCGCGTGCGGGTCGGAGTCGTCCCGCAGATGGATAATCTCGATCCCGATTTCACGGTGGTCGAGAATTTGCGGATCTACGGTCGCTACTTCCGCGTCCCCGATGCACTGCTCCACGAGCGCATTCCGCGCCTGCTCGAATTCGCAGGGCTTTCGACCAAGGGCAGCTCGAGCATACGCACGCTGTCGGGCGGCATGAAGCGGCGGCTCACGCTGGCCCGCGCGCTGATCAACGATCCCGAGCTTCTGATTCTCGACGAGCCGACCACCGGCCTCGATCCGCAGGCGCGGCATCTGATCTGGGACGGGCTGCGGCAACTGCTCACCCAAGGCAAGACCATTTTGCTCACGACTCACTTCATGGACGAGGCGGAGCGCTTGTGCTCGCGCCTGGCGGTGATCGATCACGGCCGCATGATCGCCTCCGACACGCCGCGCGCGCTGATCGCCGCGCACGTCGAACCCGAAGTGATCGAGGTATACGGCGACGAAGCGCGAGCGTGGGCGGACACGCGGGGAAGGCAGCTCGCCGAGCGCCTCGAGCTCGCCGGTGAGACCGCGTTCTGCTACGCCCGCGATGCGGCGCCGCTTTTGGCGGACCTCGCCAAACAGACCAGCGTCCGCTACCTGCATCGTCCGGCGAACCTCGAAGACCTCTTTATCAAGCTTACCGGGCGCGAGCTGCGCGACTGAGTCGGCGCTGCCCTATAAGCCGAATATGCGCTGGGCATTGCGCCCGCGCACTTTGTCGCGCGCGGTACCGGCGAGCCCATTGACCCGCTTCAAGCAACCGGGCATGTCGCCGATGGTGTGCGGATAGTCCGAGCCGTAAATCACGTTGTCGGCGCCGAACGTCTTCACGCACAACTCGAGCACGTCCGGCGAGAAGACCACCGCGTCGGCATAAATCCTGGGCAGATACTCCGAGGGACGCACCGAGATTTTTTCGCGGCACGCCGGGATATTGTCGAAGCACTGATCCATGCGCGAGATCAGGTAGGGGAGCGCCCCACCTCCGTGCCCGGCAATTACCTTAAGCTTCGGATAGCGGTCAAAAAATCCGTCGTAGATCATGCGCGCGACAGCCAGCGAGGTGTCGAAGGTAAACCCGATCGACGCGGTGAGCTGAAAGCGCGTCATGTCCATGTCGGCGACGCCCGGAGGCGCGGTCGGGTGGACCAGCACCGGCAGCGCTCTCGCGTCGATCGCACGCCAGATCCCCGCGAACGCGGGATCGGTCAAGGATTTGCCGTCTATGTTGGCAAGCACCATCACTCCCGACGCGCCGGCGGCGATCGCGCGCTCAAGCTCGGCGAGTGCGAGCGGCTCGTACTGCCACGGCAACGAGGCGAACCACCGCAGGCGATCGGGATGAGCAGTCCGCGCAGCAGCCATGTCGTCGTTCATGATGCTCGCCGCCTCGAGGCTTATGTCCGGGCCGCCCCAATAGCAGTTCGGACAGGTCAGCGACACAATGCAGACATCAACGCCATGTTCGTTCATCGTAGCGAGTCGCAGAGCATAGTCGAACATCGCGGGAACCGGCGTCATGAAAGGCGCGCCATCGAGATGGATCGCGCGCAAGCCGCCGCGGACTTGCTCGACGGTGTAGCGCGGCGCTCCGTATTGCTGGAGGAGCAGAAACCACGCTTCGGTGAGACAGTGGGTATGGACATCGATCACCGGGCTCATGGGTTCCGCCCTTCGCACTTGGCGCGGTGGTTGAACTGGCTCCGCATCAATCGACCTTTGCGCCGGAATCCTTGATCGCCTTCGCCCATCGCGGCTGCTCCGCCGCAATCGTGGCGGCAAATTGTTCGGGGCCGTGCGGCGCGAATGGCTCCATGCCGAACTTGAACAATTGCTCCTTGAACTCCTGCGTCTGCTGAATTCGCTGCAGCTCCGTCGAAAGGCGCGCGACGATCTCTCTCGGCGTGCCGGCCGGCGCTACGATCCCCTGCCATGCCTGCCAGTCGAAACCAGGCACCGTGTTGGAGATCGGCGGCACGTCCTGCAGCAGCGTGGTGGGCTTGGCCGCGGATGTTCCCAAGGCGATAACTTTACCTGCCCGGATGTTCGGCACCGCGACGGTTGCGTCGGCGAACATCACCTGTATCGCTCCGCTCAAGAGATCGGTCAGCGCCGCCGGTGTCCCCTTATACGGGACGTGCTGGATCTCCAGGCCGTATTCGGTCTTGAGCGATTCCATGAAAAGATGATGTGGGCTGCCGCTGCCGACCGACGCATAGTTGTACTTGCCCGGATTGCGCTTGATCGCTTCGACCATTTCGCGGACGTTTCTTGCCGGAAATTGGGGATTGGCGATCAGGAAAAAATTCACCGAGCCGACTTGAGCAATCGGCGCGAAGTCCCTGAGCGGATTGATCGGTGACGGTTGATATAAGGCCGGGCTGATGCCGAGCGTGGTGCTGGTCGCCATCAGCAGCGTGTAGCCGTCGGCAGGCTGCTTGGCGACGAACTCGGCTCCGACCAGCGTCCCCGCACCCGGCTTGTTGTCGACGATCACCGGCTGCTTCAGACTCGCGCCCAACCTTTCGCCGATGGTTCGCGCAAGCAGATCGGTCAGCGCGCCGGGCGGATACGGCACGACGAGGTGAACAGGTCGATCGGGATAGCTCGATTGCGCCATCGCCCCGCTCGCTGCACACGTCGCCAGCGCGGCCAGCACACACGCGGCCATTTTGAATTTTCCGAACAACTAGAATTTTCCCCCAGAGCAGTTGATCACATCGGCTCGAAGTGGCCGAACATATTCTGGAACTCCGCTATGTTGGCCGGCGTCTCGTACCAACATACGGCTTCGAACTGTTTCCACAGGTCGAGAACCACGGGGTTTTTGTGGGCGCCCGCAATGACTTCTTGCGAAACCCATTCGAAAATTTCCACAATTGTGCCGTCTGCACAGCGCATGACAATCGGCGCACGTTCGGTAACAAGACCTTCGGTGCGCAACGGCGGGAGGTGGTTGCGCACCAACTCAAGCAGCGCCTCCTCGCGACCAGGCCTTGGCTTGTAGCAAGCTGCAGAAATCGACCCCATGCGATTGCCTCCGTCTGTTTCTACACTACGATGCTGGACCTACCGCGAGGTGTGCTCCGCCCATTCCGTCAGCGTGCAGAGCCTATCAGAAACATGCGTCGCGATACCAGTGTGATCCGGGTGCAACGGTGCAGGCGCACAAACGCTCTTGTGGGCGAAGTAAGCCGGCGCCGCTCGCGCTATACTCGCCGCGTTTGTCGATCGCCGCTCGAATCATGACTTCCGTCGCATTGCTACGCATGCCCGAGTTGTCGCTGCGCTGGCTGCCGGTCTGGAGGCGCAACCTGCTTGTCTGGCGCAAGCTCGCCATCGCATCGGTGCTCGGCAATATCGCGGACCCGCTCCTGTACATGCTTGCGCTGGGATACGGCATCGGCAGCTTTATTCCTGAAATCGGCGGCATGAAGTACATCGCGTTCATCGGCACCGGCATGGTGTGTCAGAGCGCGATGTTCACCGCCTCGTTCGAGGCGATGTACTCGGCGTTTTCCCGCATGCATATGCAGCGGACATGGGAAGCGATCATCAACGCTCCGTTGTCGCTCGACGATGTGCTGTTCGCGGAGTGGATGTGGGCCGGAACCAAGAGCGTCATTTCCGTATTGGCGATCCTGGCCGTGATCATGGTGCTGGGATACGGCCACTCCTGGCTTGCAGTTTGGGTCCTGCCGCTCGGCTTCGTGATCGGCCTGACCTTCGGGGCGTTCGGACTGGTCATGAACTCGCTCGCGCCCGGTTACGACTTCTTCACCTATTTTTTCACGCTGGTGCTAACGCCTACCCTGCTGCTCTCCGGCGTGTTTTTTCCGGTCGAGCAAATGCCCCCTGCGCTCCGCACGGCGGCCGCGATACTGCCGCTTTCGCATGGGATCGACATCGCGCGGCCGCTGCTTGCGGGCAAGGTGCCTGACCATATCGTCTTGCACATTGCCGTGCTGCTGGCATACGCTTGCGCTGCCTACTATGTTGCGCTGGTGCTGACGCGGCGACGCCTTTTGAGCTGAAGAGAAACGCGATGCTTTGGGTCAAATCGCTGCACATCGTGTTCATGGTGACGTGGTTCGCGGGGCTGTTCTATCTTCCGCGCCTATTCGTCTATCACGCGCTAGCCCAGGACGCGATCGGCATCGAACGCTTCAAGCTGATGGAGCGCAAGCTTTACTTCGGCATCATGACCCCGGGCGCGCTGCTGACCATCGTCTTCGGCCTCTGGCTCTGGCTGGGCTATGGGATCTCAGGCGGCTGGCTCTATGCCAAGCTCGCGCTGGTCGCGATTCTGGTAGCGCACCATGTCTGGCTCGGCAAGCTGATGCTGGACTTTCGCCACGACCGCAATCGACATGGCGACATCTTCTATCGCTGGCTCAACGAGATTCCCGCGCTGCCGGTGCTCGTCGGCGCGGTCTTGCTGGTCGTCTTCAAGCCGTTCTAATTAGTATGGCCTCTCGCTGATGGAACGTTTCTTCGCGCCATGTCCGCGAGGCCTGGAGGATGTGCTCGCCGCCGAAATTGCCGAACTTGGCGCCGACGAAATCACGGCAGCTGACGGCGGAGTCGCCTTTGGCGGGCCGATCGACCTCGCCTATCGCGCCAACCTCGAAAGCCGTCTCGCCAGCCGTATCCTGTGGCAAGTCGGTCACGGCGCCTATCGCGATGAGGAGGACATCTACCAGCTCGCGCTCGATCTCAACTGGCCGCAATGGTTTCGCGCCGTTCGCACTTTGCGCGTCGACGTCGCTGCGACGCGCTCGCCGCTGACCAGCCTGGAATTCGCGACGCTGCGAATCAAGGACGCGGTATGCGACAGGCATCGGGCGGGCGGCGGCGTGAGGCCCAGTGTCAGCAAGGATCAGCCGGACGTGCGGGTTCACGCATATCTCACCGCCGGAGCAGCAACGTTCTATCTCGATACCTCGGGCGAGCCGCTGTTCAAGCGCGGTTATCGCCGCCAGACGGCGGAGGCGCCCTTGCGCGAGAATCTTGCGGCGGGCCTGTTGCGACTCGCGCGGTGGCAACCCGGCACTCCTTTGCTCGACCCCCTGTGCGGCAGCGGAACTATCGCCATCGAGGCAGCGCTGATCGCTTTGGACATCGCTCCGGGGTTGAAGCGCACCTTCGGCTTTCAGAAGCTCGGCTGGTACGATGGTCCCGCGTGGCAGAGGATCAAGCAGGCGGCGCAGCGGCGCATGCGTGCCGTCGCAGGCGCGGCCATCTATGCCAGAGACGTCGATGAAGCCGCCATTCGCCAGTGCCACGTGAACATCGAAGCCGCGGGAGTCGCGGGCGCGATCACCGTTGAGCAAATCGATGCGCTGGTCGGCACCGCGCCCGCGAACGAGGGCGCAATCGTCACCAATCCTCCGTACGGCGTTCGACTGGCAGGCTCGAACGCGCTGGCGGAGTTCTATCCGCGCCTTGGCGACGCGCTCAAGCAGCGCTTCGCGGGGTGGACCGCTTTTCTGCTGAGCGGCGACACCCGACTGCCGAAACTGATCGGGCTCAAGGCGAGCCGGCGCACTCCGCTCTTCAATGGCGCCCTGGAATGCCGGCTCTACGAATACGGTCTGGTCGCGGGCTCGATGCGTCAACCACGGCCGGCGGAAACCGGCGATGATAGAATGACCTCGTCCTGACTTTCATCTTCCTCGCGAACCGCGCCATGATGCTCCCCAGCCGTCACTACGAATCCGAACACACCCGCTTTATCCGCGAGCTGTTGCAGGAGCGGCCCGACCTCGTCGAGAAGCAGCGCGAGGCGCGCGCGATCTGGTGGGACAAGCGGCCGCGCGAGCTCGCCGAGGAACGCACCATGGATCAGGGCCGCGTGCCGCAGTCGCCGTACGTCTACGACAGCGATTCTTAAGCGTCGATTCATTCGCCATCAAGGATCCCTCGTTCGCCCGCGCGAATCATTCGCGCCTGTAGCGGCCGCGGCGTGCGGCTCTGCGCTGCCGTAGATGAAGTAGCTCGCGGTGCGGTCGAGCGCAGCGTGCCAGCCAATTTGCCGTAGCCGTGCGGTCAAGGATTCCGGTTCATAGAACATCTTGACGATGCGAAATTCACGGCCGTCGTTCAACTTGCGGGTGACGACTCCCTCGTTGTGGCCGGGAAGGACGTGATCTTTCGCCGTCGAGGTACGATCGAAAGCGGAGTCGATGAGGTACGCCGCACCGCCGGGCATGAGCGCCCGCGCGACCATTGCCCAGAATGCGTCGAATCGGTCCGCTGGCACGTGCGAGAGCCAGAAGCTGAAAAAAACCGCGTCGTATCGCCGCTGTGGTTGCCAGGTGAAAAGATCGGCCTCGATATACTCCACGTTGTCGCCGCCGACACGCGCGCGGTTGATGGCCAACACCTCGGACGACGCGTCGATTGCGGTGACATGATCCGTGCGCGGCGCGAGGTGGCGGGTGAAGAGCCCCGTTCCGCAGGCGAGCTCGAGAACGTTGCGCGGGCGGAGCTTCCCGAGCCAGTCAATAAGCGCCGCATCGACCGCGGCGGTGTCGGCGTGCCAGCGCGCGTTCTGTTCCGCGCCACGATCGTAGCGGCCGCCACGAAACCACCATTCGTCATATTCCGCGGCGCGCGCGCGATAGTAGTCGATCTGGTCCTGCAGGATGCCCGGGGCGGTCACGCGCCAAATCATAAGCCGCGTCCATCGCTCGCGCCACCGGTCCAATGCGCCGCCGATTACGATGGCGACCGCTTGCGCTCGGGCAAGCTGATGATCCCGCTGTCAACCGCTTTCTCTTTTCGAAACGCCGGGCGGTTCGCGTGAATGCCCTGCGCCGTCCGGCCAACATCGCGGCCGCGTTCCTCATCGTTAGCGCGATCGGCATCGCAGCGGTGATCGGCTGGCAGCAGCGGCAGACGCCGGCCGTGCCGCTTCCAGCCGGAACCATAGGCGCGATCGATGCCCCGGCGGACGAAGCGCTCACCGATACCGGCGTACGTATCAGCGGCTGGGCGCTCGATCCGGCGGGGATACGCGCGGTGGAGATCCGTCTCGACGGTCACGCCTATCCGGCGCGATACGGCATCGCGCGTGCCGA
>DATNNK010000055.1:0-7035 GCA_035601875.1 Casimicrobiaceae bacterium
GGGAGAGTCCATGATCGGCATTCTCATTGTCGCGCACGACACGTTCGGCGAAAGCCTGGTCCGCGCGGTGACACACGTGCTCGGGGTACGTCCTCCACAGTTCGAGGCGCTCGGCGTTCGCGCCACCGATGACCCGCTCGACCTGCTGCCGCGAGCGCGCGAGCTCCTGGCATCGCTCGACACCGGCGAAGGCGTCCTCATCTTCTCCGACATCTATGGCGCAACGCCCTGCAATCTTGCGACAAAACTGCTGCAGCCCGGCCGCGTCGAGGGCGTTGCCGGCGTCAATCTGCCGATGCTGGTGCGTGCGTTTACCTATCGCAGCAGAGGCATGGACACCATGATCAAAAAGGCCATCAGCGGCGGTTGCGACGGCGTTCTTCACGTCGGAACGGACCCGGTCTATGCAACAACGAGAGATTGAAATCGTCAACAAGCTGGGTCTGCACGCGCGTGCGTCGGCCAAGCTCACACAACTTGCCGCCAAATATCAGTGCGACGTGTCGCTGGCGCGCAACGGCCGTAAGGTCAACGCCAAGAGCATCATGGGCGTGATGATGCTCGCGGCGGGCAAGGGCAGCCGCATCATGCTCGAAACCGATGGTCCGGACGAAACCGAGGCGATGGACGCGATCGCCGTGCTGATCGGCGATTGTTTCGGCGAGGGGCAGTGACGCTAGTTAGCAGGTAGCGCAAAATTGCTTACAAACGTTTGATGCACGCCGGGAACCAACGCAAGGAACCAGGGATCAATGAACGAGTGCTTGCCGTTTGCGCTCGATCGAAATCCTTCTGTCGTTCCCGAGAGACACTCGAGCGCAGGCGAGTACGCAGGTAAGTCGATTGGCCGCCGATCCGAAGCTGGATGTATCAGCCCCATCGTTTTGAAGAACGCCATGCCCCGACAATTCAGAACCGTCCCGCGTCAATGAGCTTTGTCCTGCATGGCATAGGCGTGACGGGGGGCATCGCCATCGGGCGCGCCCAGCTCGTTTCGCATGCCACCCTCGAAGTTGCCCATTACACGATCCGTGCCGACCAGGTCCCGGCGGAAATCGCCCGGCTGACCCAGGCGATTCATGCGGTGCAAAAAGAACTCGAGGGCCTGCATGGCGCGATGACTTCGGGCGACGCGCCGGCGGAGTTCGGCGCATTTCTCGACGTGCATTGGATGATCCTTACCGACCCAGCGATCTCCGAGACGCCCAAGCGGATGATCGCCGAGCTGCACTGCAACGCGGAGTGGGCCCTCACCCAGCAAATGGCGGTCCTGGTCGAGCAGTTCGACACGATCGAGGATCCGTACCTGCGCGAACGCCGGGCCGATGTGGTGCAGGTGGTCGAGCGCGTGCTCAAGGTGTTGTTGGGCAAGCCAGGAGCCGTGCGCGCGTCCAACGCCGAGGAACAGACCATTCTCGTCGCGCACGATCTGTCGCCTGCCGACGTCATCCAGTTCAAGACTCACCACTTCGCCGCGTTTCTGACCGATCTCGGCGGCGTTACCTCGCATACGGCGATCGTCGCCCGCAGTCTCAACGTGCCCGCCGTGGTTGCGACGCACAATGCGCGCGCGCTGATACGAGAGAACGAGCTTTTGATCGTCGACGGCGCCAAGAATGTCGTCATCGTCAATCCCGATCGATCGGTGCTTGCCGAATACCGGCTCAAGCAAGGTGAGTTCGAGATCGAGCGCAAGAAGCTCAAGCGGCTAAAGACGACGCGCCCGACCACGCTCGACGGGCTCGAGATCGAGTTATTCGCGAACATCGAGCTCCCGGACGATCTCGCGCAAGCGCTGGAGAACGGCGCAACCGGCGTCGGATTGTTTCGCAGCGAGTTCCTGTTTCTCAATCGCCAGGGTCTGCCCTCGGAGGACGAGCAGTTCGAGGCGTACCGTCAAGTCGCTACCGGGATGGGCAACAGGCCGGTGACGGTGCGCACCTTCGATCTTGGCGCCGATAAACACAAGGAAGGACTCGACGGGCTTGCCCGTGTCGCGCCGAACCCTGCGCTCGGCTTGCGCGCCATCCGATTCTGTCTGGCCGAGCCGAGACTGTTCATCACCCAGCTCCGGGCGATTTTGCGAGCGTCGCATTACGGCAATATCAATATCCTGGTGCCGATGCTGGTCTCCGCGGCGGAGATTGATCAGACCCTGGTCATGATCGCGCGCGCCAAAGACAGCTTGCGCGAGCAGGGCGTGCCGTTCGACGCGGGCATCAAGGTTGGCGGGATGATCGAGATACCGGCGGCAGTGCTCGCTATCGGTTCATTCACCCGGCGCCTCGACTTTCTGTCGATCGGCACCAACGATCTGATCCAATATACCCTCGCCGTCGATCGTGCCGACGACGCGGTGTCGCATCTTTACGATCCCCTGCATCCGGCCGTGCTGAAGCTGATCTCCATGGCCATCGCCACAGCCAACAAGGCCAACGTTCCCATTGCCGTCTGCGGCGAGATGGCCGGCGAGCTCCGGCTCACGCGAATGCTTCTGGGCATGGGCCTGCGCCACTTTTCCATGCATCCGGCGCATCTGCTCGAGATCAAGCGGCGTGTGCTCAGCAGCGACGTAGCCGCATCGCGGCCGCTGGTCAATCGCATGCGCCGCAGCGACGATCCGGAGCGGGTCGCGGCGCTGCTCGACCGACTCAACGATTGACCTCCGGCAAATGGGGAGGCTTCCAGGAAAACCTGATAGGCGTCTTAAACCCAGTGGTTCGGGGCTGGGCGACCTATCACCAAGCGGCATGTGCTTCAAAGACCTTCGCCTCGATTGACTCGTGGTTGTGGTTGAAGACGTGGCAATGGGCCAAGCGGAGGCATCCGAACAAAAGCGCCAATTGGATCAAAGACAAGTACTTTGAGACAGCGGGTAGCAGAAATTGGGTGTTCTCTGCGCGGCTCAAGGGTGTGGAAGGAAAGCGGAAACGGGTGACGCTGGCGAAAGCGAGTGACACCCCAATCCGTCGACACACCAAGATCAAGGGTGAAGCGAATCCCTTTGACCCGCGATGGGAGCTTTACTTCGAGGACCGACTCGGTCTGAAGATGCAAGGCGACATGAAGGGAAAAGCGAAGCTCTTGCGTCTTTGGTGGAGCCAGAACAAGCGTTGTACACTATGCGACCAACTGATCACCAAGGAGACGGGGTGGAATATCCACCATCGCATCCCCAAGTGTGAAGGCGGCGCAGATGGATTCGCTAATCTGGTCCTGCTGCACCCGAATTGCCACCGTCAACTTCATGCCGCTGGTTTGACGTTGGAGGGTCGGCCCCTGTAACAGGGGGCTTTGTAGAGGCTTGAGCCGGGTGCGGGAAAACTCGCACGCCCGGTTCTTAGGGGGGATGGCTCGGTAACGAGCTGTCCCTACCCGACAAAGCGGCGAGGTTTCTCCGACTCGATTAGCGAAAGCTGGTCGGGTCTTTGTTTTTCTGCGACGGCGCTTTGTAAGTAAACGGCATCGAACCATGAGTTCTTCCACCACATCGGTCGGCGTTGTCACGCCGCAACGGGCGACGTTCACCGAACCGCTCGCGCTGCGATCAGGCGCCTCGCTGCCGGAGTTCGAGCTCGTCTACGAGACCTATGGATCGCTTGATGCCGAGCGCTCGAACGCCATCCTTATCTGCCACGCGCTGAACGCATCGCACCATGTCGCCGGCATCTACGAGGGCGAATCCGAAAACGAAGGCTGGTGGGACAACATGGTAGGCCCCGGCAAGCCGATCGACACCGATCGCTTTTTCGTGATCGGCGTCAACAATCTCGGCAGCTGCTTCGGCTCCACCGGCCCGGCGTCGATCAACCCGGCCACGGGCAAGCCATGGGGCTCGGATTTTCCAATCGTAACGGTGGAGGATTGGGTCGACGCTCAAGCGCGGCTCGCCGACCGCCTGGGTATCGAGCGCTTCGCGGCGGTCATGGGTGGCAGTCTCGGAGGCATGCAAGCGCTGGCGTGGGCAATACGCTATCCACAACGGATCGCCCGCGCGCTGGTCATTGCCGCCGCTCCGAACCTCTCTGCCCAGAACATAGCGTTCAACGAGGTGGCTCGAGCCGCGATCATGGCCGACCCGGAGTTTCACGCCGGCAAGTTCTACGATCATGACGTCAAGCCGGTGCGCGGCTTGCGTGTCGCGCGCATGATCGGACACATTACCTATATCTCCGACGAACAGATGGCGGAGCGATTCGGCCGTCAGCTGCGGGACGGCCTCAATTTCTCCTTCGCGCCGGAGTTCGAGATCGAGTCGTATCTTCGCTACCAGGGTGAAAAGTTCGCCGAGTATTACGACGCGAATACGTATTTGCGGATTACCAAGGCGCTCGACTATTTCGACCCGGCCGCCGCCACCGGTGGCGATCTGGCGCGCGCGCTTGCGCCGTCAACGTGCAGATTCCTGGTGATTTCATTTACCACCGACTGGCGATTTTCACCCGCCCGCTCGCGTGAGATCGTCAAGGCGCTGGTCGATAACCGCAGGGACGTCTGTTACGCGGAAATCGAAGCCCCGCACGGGCACGACGCATTCCTGCTCGATACCCCGCAGTATCACGCGATCGTGCGCGCATTTTTGAATCGCGCCGCGCCATGAGCTATTCGACGCGCGCCGACTTTTCGACCATCGCCGGCTGGATCCAGCCGAGCGCGCGCGTGCTCGATCTGGGCTGCGGCGACGGCGGCTTACTCGCTTATCTGCGCGACTCGCGCGGAGTGGTGGGCTACGGCATCGAAATCGATGATGGAGGAGTGCTCGCCTCCATCGGCAACGGCGTCAATGTCATTCAGAGCGACCTGGAGAGCGGCCTCGCCGGATTCGACGATCAGTCATTCGACAGCGTGATCCTGTCGCAAACCCTGCAGGCGATGCGTCACACCGAGCAGATCGTGATGGAGATGCTGCGCGTCGGCCGCGAGGCCATCGTGACTTTTCCCAACTTCGGTTACTGGTCGCACCGCTTGCAGGTACTTCGCGGACGAATGCCGGTGTCGGGAAATCTTCCCTATCAATGGTACGACACGCCGAATATCCACCTCTGCACCGTTGCCGACTTCGACGCCTTTTGCGATGAGCGCGGTTTTCACGTGCTCGAACGGGTCGTGTTGCGGGAGGCGCGGCGCGTGAACGTGCTGCCTAACCTGCTTGGCGTATTGGCGATCTATCGCTTTCGCCGCGGATAAACCCAAACGCGCTTAGCGCCGCCTGCGGCTTCCTAATCACACTACAATGCGGGCGATGACCGGCCCGAAAAAGAAGCGTCTCTCGGAAGCGCTGTTCAACCGGCGGATGCTGATCTGCATCTTCACCGGCTTCAGTTCCGGCCTGCCGCTTTGGCTGCTGATCAATCTCCTGCCGGCATGGTTGCGTTCCGAGCAGGTCGACCTGACCTCGATCGGCTTGTTTGCATTGATGCAACTGCCGTTTACCTGGAAGTTCCTGTGGTCGCCCTTGCTCGACCGCTACGCGCTGCCGATGCTCGGCCGCCGGCGGGGCTGGATGTTGATCACCCAGATCGCGCTGCTTGTCTCCATCCCGCTGTTCGGCTTGCTCGAGCCCAAGCTCGATCTCTGGGCGATTGCCGGCTTGGCGGCGACTGTCGCTTTTTTTTCCGCGAGCCAGGACATCGTGCTCGACGCTTACCGCCGCGAGCTCCTGCCGGACGCCGAGCTTGGTCTCGGCACGTCGATCCACGTTCAGGCCTATCGCGTCTCGAGCCTCGTTCCGGGCGCGCTCGCGCTGGTGCTCGCCGACCATATTCCTTGGCACGCCGTATTCCTGATCACCGCGCTGTTCATGCTCCCCGGCATCGCCAACACGCTGCTCGTCTCCGAGCCCGCGCGCTCGCGCAACGCCCCGCGCACGCTCACCGAGGCTGTCGTTGAGCCGTTTCACGAATTCATCACTCGCGCCGGCTGGCATCAGGCCTTGCTCATTCTCGGATTCATTTTTCTGTACAACCTCGGCGCCAGCATGGCCACCGCGCTGGCGACACCGTTCTATCTCGACATGGGATTTTCCAAATCGGAGATCGGGCTGATCGCCAAGAATGCGGGCTTGTGGGCGAGTGTCGCCGGAGGTCTGCTCGGCGGCTTGTGGATGCTGCGAATCGGTATCAACCGGGCGCTCTGGCTTTTTGGCGCGGTGCAAGTGATATCGATCCTGGGCTTTGCATGGCTCGCAGACGCGCACCGTGCGGACCGGGCCATGCTGGCGGTGGTGATCGGCTTCGAGGCGCTGGGCGTTGGCCTCGCGACCGCGGCGTTCATTGCCTTTATCGCGCGCGCGACCGACCCGCGCTACACCGCCACGCAATTCGCGCTGTTCACCAGCCTGGCGGTGGTTCCTCGAACCTTGATCAACGCGACGACGGGATGGATCGTGGAGCAGACCGGCTGGTTCGATTTTTTTCTATTGTGCGTCGCGCTGGGATTGCCCGGCATGGCGTTGCTGTTGCGCGTTGCACCTTGGAATGAGCCGATCGCTGCCGATGAATGACGCGATGGACCGTCTGTTGCGCTTGAGCTTCGCGTCACGCGCACTGCGGCGCTATTCGGTAGTGGACGTGCCTCGCACGTGCGGAGAGTCGACTTGAAGCCGCCGCCGGCCGGCTATTCAGGAACCCCCTTGTCGCGGAAACTGGGGCTCAAGCCGGGGATGCGCGTGCTTGCCATGAACCCGCCCGTGCATTTTCGTGCACTGTTGGCCGACGCGCCGGGCGACCTTGCCTGGCTCGCGCATGTGGTCCCCTTCGATTGCGCGGTTGCGTTCGCAAAGTCGGCGCAGGAGCTGCGTGCGATTTTCACCAAGCTCGAGCCGAAGCTGGCACAGGACGGCATGATCTGGATCGCGTGGCCCAAGAAGGCGGCTGCCATGAAAACAGACTTGGACGAAAACCTTGTTCGCGACATTGGGCTCGACGCGCGCCTGGTCGATATCAAGGTGTGCGCGATCGACTCCACCTGGTCGGGACTCAAGTTCGTGCGGCGCGTGCGCGACAGGGTCAAGTCCTGAGTATTACCGATGTTGGT
>DATNNK010000056.1:0-5748 GCA_035601875.1 Casimicrobiaceae bacterium
TTGCAAGATGCGATGCGGCGCTCGCGCGAACGCGCTTGAAAACGAAACGACGTGTCCTTGGAAGTGGTCGAGCCGACCGACCTGGCGCCACCTGAGTTGGCATCAAGCAATGATGGAATTTCGTGACGCGCCGGTCTCCTCGCCGCGCCCACGCGAAGGCCGCCGCCGATAGGGACGGGCGAGCCACCCAAGCCCCAGAATCGCGATGATCGCCGCGGGTAACCCGACCAGCCAGCGTTCGCGCGCTCGAGCCTTTCCGCGCAGTACCTCCTGCACAAATCGCTCGCCCCGCGCCATCTCGTTGAAGCTCTGCTGATAGGAAGCAATGCGCCGTATTTCTTCATCCGACAAGGGTTCGGATTGAAAGCGCGCTGCCTTCTCCCTGGCGTTGAGCTGGTCGACTTCTCCCTGGAAGCGGGTCATGTCGCGCGTGGCGCTTTCGTAGATGTGGCGATCGCCGGCGTTGAGAAAATGGGCCGGACCCATCCCCGTCGCGCCCTCGAATAGCGCCGCCAGCGGTTGATCGGCCGTCGGTTTGACCATTAGCCATCCACCCGATGCCAAGATGAGCACGAGCGCGAGTGCAAGCAGGGCCCTGGCCGCGACACGCAGGTTCGCTCGTCGCTGCCTAATGCCGGCAAACACGAGCGCTTTGGCGATGCCGGCGAGCACAAGGAGAAGCGTGAACGCCGTTACCATGGCTGCCCCAGTCGGCAGGTCGAGCAGATAGGCGCCGCCAAGACCGACCGCGGAGGCAATGATGCCGGTGCCCCACGCGATCGGAATCACGACACGAACCTCAGCGGAGAAGATGGAGCCGATGACCGCGGGCACGATCAGAAAACTGAACACCAGCAGGACACCGGCGATGCTCACCGAGCTCGCCACCACGACGCCGAACGAAAGGAAAAAGAGAAAATCCCAGATCGAAACCGCGAGCACGCTTCTGCCAGCCGGGGCTGTTTCGCTCGAAATGGCCAGCAGTGGCCGCCGCGCGAGCCAGTGCAGCAAGGCGATGATCGCGTAAAGCGCGGCGAGCGACGCAAGCTCTCGCGGCGTCACCGTCAGAATGCTACCCATCAGGATTTTCTTGACGTGCTCCGCGCCTTGCGGCGCGCGATCGACGACCAATACCGTTGCCGCGGTCGCGAAGACGTAGAGAATGCCGACGAAAGCTTCCTGGCTTACCAATCGGGCCAGATGGCGGGCCAGCGTCAGCAGTGCCGCGCCGATCGTCGTGAACAACAGCGCGTAGGCAAAGCCGGCGGTGCTCGACGGTGGATGGCCGACGGCGAAGGCGACGGTCGCACCCAGCGCCGAAAGTTGCGCTAGCGCGAGATCGGCAAAAACGACCTTCCGGCGCAGTACATGCACGCCCAGATAAGCGTGGATCAGGACAAACGCAACCGAAGCGGCGAAGGGTAGCAGGAGAAAGGAAAGCGCATCGCTCATGGCACTTGCCGGCCAGGCGGGCTCAACGCTTCGGCAAGCGCTGCGACGTTGTACTCGATCAGCGCAAAATAATCCTTGGTCCCGGGAACGCTGTCGACCGATACCGCGAGAAGCACCAGCGGCACATCGAGTTTTCGCGCCACGAGGCGCGACGCGTCCTCGGGCTCGTACGGCTCGTGCAGAATGGCCCGCACATGCGCCTTGCGACCCTCCGAGATCAGCTGCGAGAGATGGGCCGGGCTCGGCGCGACGCCGGGCTTGGGCTCGATAAAATCGATGACATCGAGTCGAAAGCGGCGCGCGAAATAAGGCCACGAATTGTGATAGGCAATGAGCTTCACGCCCGCGAACGGCGCCAATCGATCGCTCCAGCGCTTACGCCTCATCTTGAGCTCGGCAAGGAAGCGGTCGCGATTGGCGACGATGCGCTCACGTTGCTCAGGCGCCAAACGGGCGAGCGCCTCGGCGATGCCAGCGGTGACGATGACGGCGTTCTCAGGATCGAGCCAGTAGTGCGGATTGGCGACGCCGTGCGAGTGGCCACCTTCGTTCATGACGCTTTGCCCGCGAATTTCGAGCAGCGGAATTCCGGCGGAGGCGTCGAGGTAGGCGTCGCCTCCCCGCGTGAGACGCTTGTCGCCGATGTGCAGCGTCAGCGCGTCCAGCCAGTAGTCGTATCCAAGCCCGACCCGCACCAGCAGTGCCGCGCGCCGCACCTTGTCGGTATCTCCCGGACGCGGCTCGAACGCCTCCGGATCGGTGGCGGGCGGCACGATGGATTCCACGCTTACGAGCTCGCCGCCCACCGCCGCGGCAAGCGCGGCGAGGTCGGTGGTAGTCGCGACCACGCGCAACGCGGCCGACGCAGGTGCCACGGAGATCGCGCCCGAAACTGGCCCAACCATCGCGGCCGCGCTGATCAGCAGGCCGAGAATGCGTGCCGGCATTACACTAGTGGATTAGCGTGAAGCAACCCAGGTGCTTTTTGGCACCAGGCAGTGCACCGCCTTCTGTGTCGCGCCGGGTGCCGCGAGTCGGCAATCCATCACCATGCTCGCCAGGCTGTACGCATCGAGACGGCTTAGTTTCTTGTCCTGCTCAAGGAGGCCGATCATCGCCCAAGCCGCGTCGTCCATCGCCTTGTTGAGGTCCGCATCCCTCCCCACCGTGACCAGGTAGCTCTTGTTTTCCTTCTCCGGCAAAGCCTCGATCCTGCGTCGTTCCTTGGTATTCTTGGCGCTGAAGCAATGCAGGCCCTTGTTCACATCGACGACCTGGCTGACGCGACAGTCCCATGCGGCCGTCATCAGCTTTGCCGCTTCATCCTTGGTGACCTTTCGCTGTTCCATCAGAAACGTTGTCGTCTCTTCCTTCAGGATGTCGAGCGCCTTGTTGAGATCGCGATCGATGCCGACTGTGATCCAGGAATCTTTGGTCTCGATGCGCGGCCACTCCAGCTTCATGTTCTTGAGAACGTCGACCGTGACATTCATTTCCTTGTACGCAGTCTCGAGCGCGGTGAGGTTGATCTCGCCGTTGCCCTGCGCCGCGTGCGAATCGCCGGTCCATAACAGTGCGCCCTTGACGAACACGGGCACGTAGAGCGCCGCGCCTTCGGTCAGGTCACGGATGTCGATGTTGCCGGCATAACGCCCTGGCGGCACCGAGCTGTACTGCCCGGGCTCCGCGCGGGCGACGCCCATCGTGCCGGGGAACGGAGCCAGCGGGATCTCGATCCCGGGAGCGAATTCGGCGACCTTGCGCTCGAGATCGAGGTAGAAGTACTTGACCTGTCCTTCCGGAAACTTGCTCGGAAACTCGCCGAACATGCCCGGCACATTGAAGTTAGTGGCGTAAGCGCGCGGGACGATCTTGTTGATGCGCACCTTGAGCACGTCGCCCGGTTCCGCGCCCTCGATGTAGACCGGACCCGTCAGTGTATGCGGCCCGCGACCGGGAAAATCGGTCCTCAGTTTCTTGATCTGCTCGATCGTGGTGCCCGGAACGACCTGATTGTGAGAGTGCATCATCGTTTCAAAAACGACCGTGTCGCCCGAATTCACGTTCAGGACCGGCGGCTGCGCATTGTTAAACCACCCCCACTGGGTCGTTTCCATGGTCGCCGGAAGAATATGAACTTTGCCGGGATACCGCTTTGCCGGAACCAGACGAAGCTGTTCCTGTTCCGGCGTCGAAGCCGGCACGAATGGCAGCGGGGTTGGCGCGCTCTGCGCTGCGGGAGCTGGCGGCGGTCCCGAGGGCGGAGAGGGTTGCGCTCCGGCAAGTGAGGCCACGAACGCCCATGCCGAACCGGCAACGATGCTCAAGCTGGCACGACTTACGAACGTGTTGGATCGACTGGACATCGATAATCTCCCTCTCAGTAGCCGCCGAGCCCAGAGCTCCCGGCGGAATCGCCTCCGAGTCTGCAATGGCGAAGCATTTGTCGGTCCGCCCGACCTGGGACCGATACGCTCTCTGGACAGCTGCGCGTAAAACAGATGTCCCCACCAGCGCCGATCTTAGCAGTTGTTTATCCTACGAACATACCGCCGGCTTTCGGCGCAGACCGCGATTCCGGCACCGGCAGGACTTGCGAAAGGCCCGGGCCGCAGCCATCTACGACGTACGCCGTTCTCTGAAGAACCACGCTATGGATCGTTTCGTTCATCTCCCCTGCCCCGCCTGCAACACTGTTAACCGCATGCCCGAATCCCGGCTAAACGACGGCCCGGTTTGCGGAAACTGCAAGCAGCGCCTCTTCAATGGCCACCCGGTCGAATTCACTCCTGCTAATTTCGATGCCCAGGTCAACCGAAGCGAGATCCCCGTCGTCGTCGATTTCTGGGCGGCGTGGTGCGGGCCCTGCCGCACGATGGCGCCGCACTTCGCCCGCGCGGCCGCGGAACTGGAGCCTCGCATGCGATTCGCGAAGGTCGACACCGAGAGTGCCCAGGAGGTCGCCGGTCGCTACGGTATCCGAAGCATCCCGACGCTGATCGTTTTTCAGCGTGGCCGCGAAATCGCGCGGCAATCGGGGGCGATGGACACGCGCTCGCTCGTCGAATGGCTGCGACCGATGGCCGGCGTGGCATCGACGAGCCCTTGAACGCCGACGACTTCGAATCCTGGCCGCCACGAATTCGGTTTCGAAGTTGGAGCACCGATCCAGGGGTGACAAGAACGTTCGCGACTCTGTAAGCTGCGCCGTGAGCAGCGACATGGCCACCCTACCGTCACTCGACATCGCGCATCCAGTCGCCACGCTCACCCTGAGGCGGCCGGAGAACGCCAACCGGATCGAGCCAGACGACCTCACGGCCATCGTTGCCCACGTTACTGCCGTAAATCGCGACCCCGGCATTCTCGTGCTTCAGATCCGCGGCGAAGGCAAACATTTTTGCAGCGGCTACGACATTTCCAGTCTGGCGGCGCAAGCAGGCAACCCGATTGGCTTCGAGGACATGGCCAACGCCGTTGAGTTGGCGCGTCCGGTGACCATCGCTGTCGTCCATGGCGGAGCCTATGGCGGCGGGACCGATCTGGCGCTCGCCTGCGATTTTCGCATCGGCACGAACGCCGCGGAGATGTTTATGCCCGCGGCGCGCCTCGGCCTGCACTACTACCGCGGGGGTCTCGAGCGCTACGTCGCGCGGCTCGGCCTGGACACCGCAAAGCGCCTTTTTTTGACCGCGGAACGTCTCGATGCGCGGGCAATGCGCGCATGCGGATTCCTGACCGATCTCGTTACCGCCGACGAGCTCGACGCATCCGTCGAGCGACTGACCGATACACTAGCCGCGATGGCGCCGCTCGCGCTGCTCGGCATGAAAAAACACCTGAACCGGATCGCGCGTGGCGTGCTCGACGTCGACGACCTCAACGGCGACATCGCGCGGGCGGCCGAGTCGGAGGATCTCCGGGAAGGCGCCGCCGCCTGGGCGGCGAAGCGCCCGCCGAAGTTCACCGGGCGCTAACTCGAGTTCAACCTTGCACGTTTACCCGTACGAGCAAGCGTCGCGCACCGACGTGGCTCCCGTCACGAACACCTGTCTGCCGATTTGAGCACTTCCGGGTTCACGACATTAATCGGCTTGCCGGACGCGTAAGCCGTGATCTGGTCGAAGATATCGGAAAACTGAATCTCGTACTCTTCGCGCGTGACATAACCGATGTGAGGCGTGCACACGACATTATCCATGGTGAGCAGCGGGTGGCGGATATCGGTAAGCGGCTCGTCTTCGTAGACGTCGACCGCCGCCATCCCCGGGCGTCCGGCCCTTAACGCGCTCACCA
>DATNNK010000057.1:0-6278 GCA_035601875.1 Casimicrobiaceae bacterium
ATTCGTTTTCACCAGCTCGCTCGCGGTGTTCGGCGGAGTGCTGCCCGATCCCGTCCGCGACGACTCGCCTATCACTCCGCAAACTTCCTACGGAGCGCAAAAAGCGATGGGCGAGTTGATGGTCTACGACATGACGCGCAAGGGCTTCATCGACGGCCGCTCGTTGCGCCTGCCCACGGTCACCGTGCGGCCGGGCAAGCCGAATCGCGCCGCATCTTCGTTCGCGAGTGGCATCATCCGCGAGCCGCTGTCGGGAGTCGACGCGGTGTGTCCGGTCGCGGCAACTACCGCGACTTGGATCACATCACCGCGAACCGTGATCGCCAACCTGATCGCGGGTCACGAAGCGGCTGCAGCCGAATTCGCCAAGGCCGGCTTCGCGCACACCCGTTCGGTCAACGTGCCGGGGCTGCGCGTCGGCGTCGGACAAATGATCGAGGCATTGAAAAGCGTCGCCGGGGAGGCGGTCGCGGCACGCGTGAAATGGCAAATCGATCCGGTGATCGACCGCATCGTGGCGACTTGGCCGGCGAACTTCGCGCCGGTTCTGGGTCCGGCGCTGGGCATGCGGGCCGATCACGATTTCGAGGCGATCATCCGGCAATACATCGAGGACGAGCGCCCGGTAGCAGCACCTAACTAAAGCGGGCGCCCGATGAACGGCGCATTCAATCCCGTCGTCATCGCGCAGGCGGTCGCACGCAACATCGTTCCGCTGGTCGGCATACTGGTCTTTCACTGGTCGACGGGGAACGTGTTGATCTTGTATCTCCTCGATACCCTGCTTTCGATGGCCGTGATCATCTCCGGGCTCGCGTCGAGCTTCGCTTCCCCGCCGGACGACGAAGGCGTCGGCGGCTGGATCAACGCGGAAGCGAGCTATGTGCTGGCGGGTTTGCTCGTCGCCGCATTTCTCGCGGTGCCGCTGGGAATGCCGGTGGGGATCATGCTCGCCGCGAGCGGCTTCTCGTTTCGCGAAGCCTTCAGCGACTCGTCGCTTCGCGGTGGCGCGCTCGTCCAGACGGTGCTGGCGCTATGGTCGTACATCGAACTCTATCGCGCACTGCGCACCTACTCCCCAGCGCAGCTCAAGTTGCGTCCGCGCTTCGCGCTGGTGTTCATGCGCTGGGTCGTGGTAATCATGGTCACGTATTTCATCCTCGACATTCTTCCGCCGAGCGAACCGGTGTTGTTGATTCTCGTCGTGGCGTACATCGCCGGTTCGATCTTCGCCGAAATTGCGCCGGACCGGTTCCTGCGCGCGATGCCGGGAGGCGCGGATAATCTGGAACCCGACGCATCCTCAACCACGCAGCCGTCGAAGGGTCGCGCCTCGCGCACCAGAAATGGGCACAGCAAGCGTTAACCGACCCGCTCTGCATGGACTATTTCTGAGGACAGCACCAGCTTTTAACACGCGCCGGCCTCGAATCGCCGGGAACCGATGCGGATCCGGCCGCTGACATTGCGGACGTGTTCATTTTCCCATCACCGGAAGTCCCTTCGAAGCTGGTGGGCGCGATCACCTTCGGCGGCCGGCCGGCGCCTCGCTCGCGAATCGACGGAAGCTTCTACTGCGACCCGGATATCCTGTTTACGTACAACATCGATCGGGCCGACGCTTCGGGCAACTTCGACAGCATTCCGGACTTCCAGATCTACGCCCGCTTCGGTAAGAACAACTCCGGACAATGCGCATTGCAGCTCGAGAACGTTCCCGGTGGCAGTGGAAAATTTTCCGGCTTCATCGAACAGGTCTTCTCGGGGCCAAGCGGGAGGACGTTCGCGGGTCTGCGCAACGATCCCTTCTTCTTCGATTTCGAGGGTTTCAGCGCGCTGTTGAACACTTTTGCGACGCCCGGCCAGAATGGAGATCTCGTCTCCTCCTTTAGGCTCACCGGCAACCAGCCGCGTCGCGATTCGTTTGCGGGCCGCAACGTCTCCGCGATCGTGTTCGAAATGGATCTTGACACCGTGGTGCCAAAAGCGGCCAACGGCACGCGCCCGAAGATCCGGGTGTGGGCGACAACCAGCCGGTTCGCGGGGTGAGGCGATGAATAAACCGATGACTGTAGCCAAGATTTTTCTGGGTCTGGGTGTCGCGGCGGTGCTAGGCGGTTGCAACGACGACGACGGCGGGAACAACAACTTCACTTTCAACACGGCATCGGCCGATCGTTACGTGCGCATCGATCGCATGGGAGAACCCGCACTCGCAACCGCGCTGCTCTCCAAGACGGTCGACAGCCCGACGCCGGTCGACGGCAACGGCAAGCCGGTCAACCCCGGCTCCGCCAACAAATTCAACAATTTCAATGATCAGCGCGATGCGTTCAATCGCAGCGATCCCGTCAACGACGCGCGCGATTTCGCGTTCATCCTGACCGTGGGGCCGCAGATCAACTCGCTTGCCAACTACCACTACAAGCTCGGCCCGCAGCTTCGCGCCCTCGGCCTCACGCCGTGTTCCACCGAAATGGTCTTGCCGCCCTCGGGTATCGGCCAAGTCGACATATCTACGTGCGTAGCCCAGGTGGCGCCGGTGGTGCTGCCGGACGTGATCACCTACGACCCTAACGTTGCTGTCGGCTGGCCGAACGGTCGACACTTCGACGATCCGGTGGTCGACCGACTGCTGGCCGCCTCGCTGCTGAAGATTTCGGGGACAGGGGCACCGCATACCATCAACACGCTGGTGGGCGTCATCGATCCCACCAGGGACGAGACCGGCACACTATCACCGGTGACGTTCCCGCATCTGCGAGCGGCGAATCCCTTTCCCTGATCGCGTAACGAAGAGTCAAGGCGCGCCACGACGGCATTCATGTATCGCACTCTCGAATCCAGGCTCAGCGCCACACTGAGCCTGGTTTTTTTGTGCCTGCTAGCCGCGTGCGGCGAAAGTTCGAAGGACGCCGCGCCAAGCGTGGCTGCGAGGCAAGACGGCCGGGCCGCGGCCGGCGCGCCACTACAGAAGGGTAGCCCGAATCAGATTACTTATGATCGGGAGGCGGCGACGCTCGACGCCGCCATCAACGATGCGGTTCGCTTCATCGACAAGCAACCGGACAACACTCTGGTCGCGCTGGAAACGGTGACGCTTTACACCGAGCGCGCGCGGCTAACCGGCAACTACGACGACTATCGGAATGCGCAGGTGCTGCTCGATGCGGCGACCGCGCGCGGGAACAAGGTATCGTTTCCATGTCTCGCGCACGCGAAGCTCCATTACGCGCTGCATCGCCAGCAGGCTGCGAGCGCAGCACTCGATGCCTGCCCGGTCATGGCCGACCCGGTGGAAATTGCCGGCCTGCGGGGCGACATCGCGTTCTCTTCGGCGCGCTACCAGGAGGCCGAGGATCTGTATCGGGCGCTCGTCAATCAGGTCGGAACGACGCCGCAGTATTTCCGCCTCGCGATACTCCGGAACAAGAGGGGATCGCCGGGTGAAGCCGCCGCGCTGCTTGAAGCCGTCGAAAAGCGCTACCACGGCGGGTCGGCGACGATGAAGGCGTGGTTCAAGGTTCAACGCGGGCTGATCGCGTTGGATCGTGGCCAACTCGACGAAGCGCTGGCCCTGTATAGCCTCGCCTCCGACGAGCTTCCGGGCTGGTGGCTGATCGACGAACAGCTCGCCGAGGTCAAGCGCCTCAAGGGAGACACCGCGGCCGCAAAGGCGCTCTATGAAGGCGTCATCCGGCGCAACGGCCTGCCGGAGCACATGGATGAGCTTGCGCGGCTACTGCGCGTCTCATTCACGGCGCCGCCATTGCCGGCGCGCTGATCGAGCTCAGCCTGCCTCCCGGCGATCGCGTTTGGTCGCTGCTCGCGTTCAACCTCGGCGTCGAAGCCGCTCAAACTTTCGGTGCTGCTGGTGGTAATTCCGGTGAGCTTCATCGCCGGCGCTCGCACTGGTACCGCTGGCTGGTGCTGATACCCGGCTCGCTGTTTATCACGGTCGTCGGGCTGCTCTGGCTGATCCGGCGCGCGTTCAACGTCGACCTCGGCATCGCGTCGTCCTGACCTTCATCCCGACCCGCGCCGATCGCGCACAGCACCCGGCGCCGGCAACCGTCACCGCAAGTACGTCAGTCGACCTTGATATTGGCGTCCTTGATGGTCTTCGCCCACTTGCTGAGCTCGGCCTTCTGAAACATCGCGAACTGCTCGGGAGTCATCGGGATGAATTTGGCGCCTTCGGTCTCGAGGCGCTTCTGGATTTCCGGTGAACGCATGATTTTCTGCACCTCGGCGTTGAGGCGCGCGACGATCGCCGGCGGCATGCCGGCCGGTCCGAAAAACCCGATCCAGTTGCTCACTTCGAAACCCGGTAGCGATTCCGCCACCGTGGGCACGTCAGGCAGCACCGGTGAGCGCGTGGTGCCGAGCACGGCAAGTGGGCGCAGCTTTCCGGCGCGCACGTGCGGCAGCACGGTCGGCATGGTCGCAAAAGCCATCGACGTTTGTCCGCCAAGCAAATCGGTGATCGCCGGCACGTTGCCCTTGTACGGCACATGGACGATGTCGACCTTGGTCATCGACTTGAACAGTTCGCCGGCGAGGTGACTGGTCGTGCCGACGCCGGCCGAACCGTAGCTCAGCTTGCCCGGCTGCGAACGCGCAAACGCGATAAGTTCCGGGACCGTCGTCGGCGTGAGCGACGGATTGACGACCAGCAGGCCCTCCGCATCGAGGAGGTGGGCGATCGGCGTGAAATCCTTGACCGGGTCGAACGGCATGGTGGGCAACAGACTGACGTTGACGGCATGCGTACCGATACTGCCGATCACCAGCGTGTAGCCGTCCGGCGGCGACTTGGCGACGATGTCCGCGCCGATGTTTCCGCCGGCTCCGGTCCGGTTGTCGATCACGACCGGCTGGCCCCATGCCTCGGTGAGCTTTCTGCCAACCTCTCGTCCGAACGTGTCGGCGATTCCGCCGACAGGGAACGGCACCACGATGCGGATCGGCTTGTCGGGATATGTCGGCACCTGCGCCGATGCCAGTGTGGCCATCGCCAACATCGTCGCACCGATTAACATTGCGAGCGTCTTGCGCATGAAATGCTTCTCCCTCGTCATCCGATTATTCGACGCCGCCTCGTCTCGGCGAGTATTCTGGCGCGAGCTTAAGCCTCGACAAGCGCAAGCGGCTCGACCTCGCACAACGCGGTAAGAAGCAACTCCGGGCCTGCTGTCTTCAGCAGCGCCGAGTCCGAAAGCACTCGCCGCCACGCGCGTGCGCCGGGTGCGCCGTGATAGAGACCCAGCACATGGCGGGTGATCGCCCGCAAGCCCACACCGCGCGCGAGCTGCGTTTCCGTGTACGGCAGCAGCGCCTCGACGACTTCCGCGCGCGAGCGCTGCGGCGTGCCGAGCCCGAAGCAATATGCGTCCGCCTCGGCAAGGAAATAGGGATGGTGGTATGCCACGCGTCCCAGCATGACTCCGTCGACCTGGACAAGCTGGCGCACGATCGCATCGTGCGTCGCGATGCCGCCGTTGATCACGATGGTGAGCGCTGGAAAGTCCCTCTTGAGCTGGTGCACGAACGAATACTTCAGCGGCGGAATCTCGCGATTCTCCTTCGGGGACAAGCCTTTCAGAACCGCGTTGCGCGCATGCACGATAAAAGCCGTCGCGCCAGCGTCGGCGACAGTGCCAACGAAATCGCGGACAAAAGTATATTCATCAACGTCGTCGATGCCGGTACGATGCTTGACAGTGACCGGTACCGACACCGCATCGCGCATCGCCTTGACGCAATCCGCGACCAGCGCGGGATCGGCCATCAGGCAGGCGCCGAAGCTGCCCGTCTGCACCCGCTCGCTGGGACAGCCGACGTTGAGATTGATCTCATCGTAGCCCCACGCTTCGCCGAGGCGCGCACAATGCGCAAGCGCTTGCGGATCGCTGCCGCCCAACTGCAAAGCCAACGGATGCTCGCCGGGATCGAAATCGAGATGGTGGGCGACATCGCCGTGCACTAGCGCTCCGGTCGTCACCATCTCGGTGTAAAGAAACGCGCGCGGGCTCACTAAGCGCAGGAAGAACCGGCAATGGCGGTCGGTCCAGTCCATCATAGGGGCCACGCATAGTCGGTGCGACAAGTCTTTCATTCGTTTGAGGTTTCTGCGACTCGGTCGGTCCAATAAACCATTGGAACGATTCATCATTCTATCGCCATGCGACGACGGCCGCCTTCGCTCCAGTACGGCGTGATACTCGCAGAATGGAAAGGGAATTGGCCCAGGAGCGTTGTCAGTGCACACGTAGCGC
>DATNNK010000058.1:0-2324 GCA_035601875.1 Casimicrobiaceae bacterium
GCTTGGCCAGTCGAGGCCCATGCCGCGCTGCGCGGTGTCCATCGCTTCGGCGACGCCGAGGCCCAGCGACCAAAGATAACTCCGATAGCCCAGCGTCGCGTCCCAGTCGACCGCCGGCGAGAGCCACGGATCGGCGGATGAAAAAGGGTCGGCAACGACGTGTGCTGCCGAATACGCGATGCGGTTGAAGCGGGTGCTGGGCTCGGGAAGCGTCCAGTTTCCTGGTCCGCGCAAGGTGTAATCGTGCGACGTTCCGTCGGCGCGAGGCAGGCGCAAGCGAATGCGATTCACCGTGTCAAGCCTCCAGAGCCGGGACGTCGAGCCACCGCCGCTCGGCCCAGCTCTTCAGACCCAGCTCCGCGAGCTGGACGCCTTTGGCGCCCTCGAGCAGGTTCCAGCGGAAGGGGGTGTCGTCGAACAAATGGCGAATAAACAATTCCCATTCGACCTTGAACGCGTTGTCGTAAATCTGGTTCGTGGGAACCTTCTGCCAGGTGTCAAAAAAGTTGATCGTCTGCGGCACGTCGGGGTTCCAGACCGGCTTCGGGGTATTGGCCCGCGGCTGTGTCCAGCAACCGGTCAGTCCCGCGACCGCCGAGCCCAGCGTTCCATCGACATGGAAGGTCGCGAGGTCGTCGCGACGCACGCGTGTCGCCCAGGAGCTGTTGATCTGCGCGATTACCGGCCCGTGCGTGCCGGCAAGTTCGAAGGTCGCGTATGCAGCATCGTCGGCAGTCGCCTTGTACTCGCGATCGTGCTCGTCCCAGCGCTTCGGAATGTGCGTCGCGCCGAGACAGGAGACACTCTTGACTTCGCCCCAGAGATTGTCGAGCACATAGCGCCAGTGGCAGAGCATGTCGACGATTATTCCGCCGTCTTCCTCCTTGCGATAATTCCACGACGGTCGCTGCGCGGGCTGCCAATCGCCTTCGAACACCCAATACCCGAATTCGCCCTGCACTGACAGGATGCGGCCGAAGAATCCGGAGTCGACCAGCATCTTCATCTTGAGCAAGCCGGGCAGCCAGAGCTTGTCCTGCACCACGCCGTGCTTGATGCCCGAGGCCTTCGCCGCGCGGTAGAGGTCCATCGCTTCGAGGACGGTCGGCGCCACCGGCTTTTCGGTATAAATGTGCTTGCCGGCGGCGATGGCTTGCTTGATGAGCTTCGGCCGCAAGCCGGTCGATGCCGAATCGAAGTAGAGCGCATCGTCCTTGTTCGCCAGCGCCGCATTGAGATCGGTGCTCCAGCGGGTCACACCGTTGGCGGCCGCGAGCGCCGAGAGCTTGTCGGCATTGCGGCCGACGAGGATGGGATCGGGCACCACCCGCCGGCCGTCCGCAAGACGCACTCCGCCTTCGTTTCGTATGGCGCAGATCGAGCGGATCAGATGCTGATTGGTCCCCATGCGGCCGGTGACGCCGTTCATGATGATGCCGAGTCGCTCAATGGCCATGATACTCAATCCTTGTATGCGAGCGTTGGTTTGCTAACGCGCGATTCGGCCGCGCGAATGCAGAAATCCGCGCCTGTCGCGACTGCAATGCGTCGGCGCTCGATGATGGTGGCAGGCTGCATGATGTAGGCCAACATCCAGCGTGTCACTGCATCATCCTTTCTTCATTCGTGGCGATGCGATGCTGCATGGGCTCGAGGGTCGTCCAATCCGGCTCCGCACCCGAGGCAAATCCTGGAATTTCAAGCGAGCCAAGGGCAATCGATCCATCGTGGATCGCCAGGCGCACCGAGCCATGGCTCGTATGGTAGAGATCCGGATGCGCGGCGAGGAAGCGTTGCTGTTCGGCGGCACCGGCGCCCTGGCCGGAGAAGCCATTGACGTAATGGTGCCCGTTGCGCTCGACGTGGCAGAGTCCGAGCACACTTGCCAGTGCGAGGTCCTGTTGCACCGCGAGTCCCGCCTGCATCGTCAGGTCTTCTGCCGACAGGAAGTAGCGCCGAGGCGTCGAGCTGTTCCAGAGCGTACATCGGGCCGCGTTGAGCAGCGATTTGTAGATACCCTTGCAACTCTTGCTCGAAACGCCGGAGTAGCCGAGCGCGCGCGCCGTCGGAAACGCGTCGAGGGTTGCATCGGACTCGTCGATCAGCAGCGGCTTCGAGCGCGCGACCTCCGATACCTCCGTTGCCAGTGCCTTGCCACGGGGCAACGGTTGTTCCAGATACAGCGTAGCGTCAGCCAGCCGCGCGAGCGAAGGCGTCGCGGCGACTCCGCGCCAGAATTCGTCGATCGCCGTCACGCTCGCGAATTGCTCGTTGCCGTCCAGCGTGACGGTGTAGTGCGGCAACCTGTCGAGGACGACGGCGAT
>DATNNK010000059.1:0-6556 GCA_035601875.1 Casimicrobiaceae bacterium
GATCGTCGAAAGCGTGAGAACGCCTCTCGCGAATCCGGATTTCGCTCCGTTCATCCAGCGCGTCAAGGACGCCAAACCCGAGGCGGTGTTCGTCTTCCTGCCTCCGGGAAGCCAGACCATCGCCTTCATCAAGGGCTACGAGGAACGCGGGCTCAAGGCCGCGGGCATCAAGATCATCGCCACCGGCGACTTGACCGATGACGGCACCTTGCAGGCGATGGGCGACGGCACGATGGGAATCGTCACCAGCTTCCACTATTCGGCGGCGCACGATTCGCCGGAGAACAAGGCGTTTCTGAAGTCATACGCGGAGATCAACGGCACGCGGTTGCGCCCCAACTTCATGGCCTGTGCCGGCTACGATGGCATGGCGGCAATCGCGGAAGCGCTAAAAAAAACGCAAGGCTCGACTGATGCCGACAAGCTCCTGAGCGCGTTCAAGGGCATGAAGCTGATGAGTCCGCGCGGCCCCATCATGATCGACCCCGAGACCCGCGATATCGTGCAGACGGTGTACATCCGGCGGGTCGAAAAGCTGAACGGGATTCTCTATAACGTCGAGTTCGACAAATTCCCCGAGGTCCGCGACCCCGGCAAATAAGGCAAGTGAGCGCTGCCCGGGGGAGGTTTGACAAAGGTCGCTTGTGGCTGTATTATTCACCTATGAACAAAAAAGCCTCCCACCTTCGTGAGGTGCCGGCCGCTGCCGATGAAACCATGTTCCTGCTGATGCACGCGGCGGGAACCGTCGAGAAGCGGCTCGAGGATGCACTGGGGACCGTGGGGCTGTCGTTGGCCAAATTTGGCGCGTTGACCTTCCTCGTTCGCGCCGGCGAGCCGCTGAGCCTCTCCGAGTGTGCCGCCAAGATGACGTGCGTTCGTTCCAACATTACGCAGCTGGTCGACCGCCTCGAATCCGATGGGCTGGTCCGCCGCGTCGACCATCCTTCCGATCGCCGTGGCGTGATGGCGGCGGCCACTCCTTTGGGAATCGAGCGCCAAGCCGCTGGCGCCAAGCTGGTGGACGAAGTCAAGCGCCAGTTCGCGAAAACCCTGTCGGGCATAGACCGCGGCGAGCTCGCGCGCGCGCTCAGCGCTATCAAGTAGTTTTTTTAACCAATTGTTACACATATGAATTATGCAGTAATGAATGTAAGCGCCGCGACCACGAACATGCGCTATGCATTACCCCGTTCGCCCCGACTCTTTGGTAACCGTTACGTCATGAAAGGAATGCACCATGAAAAACATTTTGCTTATTCTCGGTAGCCCACGCGACCGTGCCTCCTACTCCCACCAAATCGGCCGCCGGGTCGTCGACGATCTGAAATCGCGCTATCCGTCCGCCAAGGTCGTCGTTCGGAACTTAGCCAAGGAAGCCTTGCCCGACGTGGATGAAGGTTTCGTGACCGGCCGGGTGCTCGCCCCTGACAAGCGCAGCGCCGCCGAAACAGAGGCCCTCGCGCTGTCGGACGTCTTGGTCGCGGAGCTGATCGCCGCCGACGTCATCGTTCTCGCGACACCGATGCATAACTTCGGCATCTCCGCATCGGTGAAAAAGTGGATCGATCAAATCGTACGGCCGGGGGTGACGTTTTCGTATTCCGACAAGGGACCGATGGGGCTGGTCCAGGGTAAGAAAACAGTCCTGGTGCTTGCCCGTGGCGGTGTCTATTCCGAGGGACCGATGAAGCCATACGACTTTCAGGAGCCCTATTTGCGCACGGTGCTGGGTTTTATCGGCATGACCGATGTCGAGGTCATTCGCATCGAGGGTGTCGCGATGGGCGACGATGCGGTGCGAAATGCAGTGACGTCGGCGAAAGCGCAGGCGGACGCTGTCGTGCGCGTGATCGCGTCTGGAGCATCGGTACCGGTCCTGGCCGAAGCCGCCTGAAGAATGCGAGCCCGATGCTTTTGTCTTCCGCGCGCGCCATGTGCGTTGCGGAATCGCAGGCGCGTTGAACAGCCGCAAGCTGCATCGCGATGAACGCGGCACCGGCTGTGGCAAAGGCGCGGGCCAACAAAAAGAGAAGCGCCGGACTGCGTCATGTGGGGAGCCTCCTGGGCGGCGCGCTCCTCGGTACGTCGATCGTGACTCCGATTCTGGCCGGCGGCGATGCAGTGGACGGCGACGCATTGGTCATAGTCCTTTCGGGTGCGCTGGCCCTGCTGGGCATCGGCGCTCACGTCGCAGGTTCGGCGGCGCCCGCGCGCGCCTCCGCCAACACGGCGTCTACAAGTTCTCCGGTCCATTCACGACGCGCGTCCGCGAGCCGGACGCGCGCGTGATCGTGTTAAAATTCCCCTGCCGGTCCCATAACATCACGTAACGGGATCTCGGTATCGCAATCGCAATCGATCTCGTCGCCCTGCGGTTCTATCGCGACGCGCGCCGTAGCGCAGCGGTCAATCTCGCGCACAAAGACGGAGCATGACGAAGTGATCACCTTTCGCAGTGCAACGCTTGCACTGGCCCTCGGCTTGACGCTCGCGGGCTGCATGGTCGGCCCCGATTTCCACCGGCCGGAACCGCCTGCGACCGGCCGCTACACCGAGACACCGATGCCCGAGCAGACTGCGGCTGCGCCGGGCAGAGGCGGCGAAGCGCAGCGCTTCGTTCCGGACCGGGACCTCTCCGCGCAGTGGTGGACGCTGTTCAACTCCGACCCGCTGGACCGGCTCGTCCGCGACGCGCTGGCGGATAACCCGACGCTCGCCGCGGCCCAGGCAACGCTCTCGCAGGCGCGTGAGAATCTGGCCGCGGAAAGGGGTGCGCTTTTGTTTCCGCAGGTCGACGGCAACCTCTCCGCCACTCGCCAGAAAATCTCCTTAGCTTCGTTTGGCCAGCCCGGAGCGCCTGCCAGCATCTTCAATCTCTATAACGCCTCGGTGAACGTTTCCTACGCGCTCGACGCCTTTGGCGGCAACCGCCGCGAGCTCGAAGGCTTCGAGGCGCTGGTCGATTATCAGCGCTTTCAGTTCGAGGGCGCGAGGCTCAGCTTGACCGCGAATGTCGTCACCACCGCGATTCGCGAGGCGCAGTTGCGCGCGCAACTCAAGGCGACGCAGGAAATCCTCGCCGCCGAGCTAAAGCAGGTCGAGTTGATCGAAAAGCAGTTCCAGCTCGGCGCGGTGGCGCGACTGACGCTGACGACGCAGCGCACCCAGGTCGAGCAGACGCGTGCACTGGTGCCGCCGCTGGAGCGCGACCTCGCGAAAACGCGCCACCAGCTTGCGGTCCTGTCAGGCAAGCTGCCCAGCGAAGCGACGCTGCCCGAATTCGATCTCGACGCCGTCGTCCTGCCGCAGGAGCTGCCGATCAGCGTTCCCTCGGCGCTGACCCGGCAGCGTCCCGACGTGCAGGCGGCCGAAGCGCTGCTGCATCAGGCGAGCGCGCAGATCGGCGTCGCGACCGCAAACGAGTATCCGAAAATCAACCTGAGCGGCAGCTTCGGCGCGCAGTCGGTGCAATTGCACAGTCTTTTCGCGGGTCCGGCCGTATGGAGCATCGGCGCGGGCCTGCTGCAGCCGCTGTTCCATGGCGGTGAGCTCGAGGCGCGCCGCCGAGCCGCGGTCGCGGCTTACGAACAGGCCGATGCGCAATATCGGCAGACGGTGCTGCTGGCGTTTCAAAACGTCGCCGACGCGCTGCGCGCCCTGGAGGCTGACGCTCGCGCGCTCAAGGCGCAAGCCGACGCGACCGCGTTCGCCCGCGAGACCCTGAATCTCACCACGAGTCAATATCAACTCGGCGGCAGCAGCATCATCGCCCTGCTGATCGCCCAGCAGCAGTATCAGCAGGAACGGCTCAACCTCGTCGCCGCGCAGTCGGCCCGCTATGCCGACACGGCGGCACTGTTCCAGGCGCTTGGCGGCGGTTGGTGGAATCGCGACCCGCAGGCCGCGGCGAGCTCCGATTCCCAAGTTCAATAGTGCTTCGCGGTTGAGCAACCGAATTCCTAGAACAGGAAAAATGAAATGAAAAAGCGCATGACCATCATGCTGATCGCCGTCGGCCTGCTCATCGGAGGGCTGGTGGGGTTCAATTTCTTCAAGGGTTACATGATGCAGAAATATATGGGCAAGGGCCCGCAGCCTCCGGCGACGGTCAGTGCCATGAAGGCCGAATATCAGGTTTGGCAGCCGCAGCTGAACGCGGTAGGGACGCTGCGCGCGGTACGCGGCGTGGACGTCACGACCGAGGTCGCAGGTCTGGTCCGCAGCATCAACTTCAAGTCCGGAGACGAGGTCAAGGCCGGTCAGGTGCTTGCGCAATTGAACGCCGACTCGGACATCGCGCAGCTTCACTCGCTGGAAGCGGCGGCCGAGCTTGCGTCGACGGTCTACGAGCGCGACAAGGCGCAATTGGCGGCGGAAGTCATCAGCAAGGCACAGGTCGATACCGACGCCGGCGACCTGAAGAGCAAGCGGGCGCAGGTGGCGCAGCAGCAGGCGGTGGTGGAGAAGAAGACCTTGCGCGCACCGTTCGCCGGCAAGCTCGGCATCAGCATCGTCAATCCCGGCCAATACCTGAACCCAGCCGACAAGCTGGTCACCTTGCAGACCATCGATCCCATTTACGTGGACTTCTATCTGCCGCAGCAGCAGTTGCCGCAGGTCGCGATCGGCCAGACCGTGACGCTGACGACCGACACCTACAAGGACGTCCCCTTCACCGGGAAGATCAATGCGATCAACCCCAAGATCGATACCAACACCCGCAACGTGCAGGTCGAGGCCACGATCCCCAATCCCAAGCGACAGCTGCTTCCCGGGATGTTCGCCAATGTCCGGGTGAATTCGGGCGAGGAGAGCCGCTATATCACGCTTCCCCAGACCGCAATCACCTTCAATCCCTACGGCGACACGGTATTCGTGGTGAAGCCATCGGACAAGAAGGAAGACAAGGACGAAAAGGGCAACGCGCGCTTGCTCGCGCAGCAGGTGTTCGTCACCACCGGCCCGACGCGCGGCGATCAGGTAGCCATCCTGAAAGGCATCGAGCCCGGAACCGAGGTGGTGACCAGCGGCCAGGTCAAGCTCAAGAGCGGCACGCCGCTGATCGTCGACAACAAGGTGCAGCCATCGAACAGCCCCAACCCGAAGCCGCAGGAACAATGAGTCAGCGCACATGAACTTCACCGACCTCTTCATTCGCAAGCCCGTGCTTGCGATGACCATCAGCCTCTTGATCCTGGTGCTCGGCGTGCGCTCGCTGACGAGCCTGGCCGTTCGCCAATACCCCAAGACCCAGAATGCGGTCGTGACCATCAGCACCACCTACTACGGCGCCGACGCGCAAACCGTCGCCGGGTTCATCACCCAGCCGCTGGAAAGCGCAATCGCGCAGGCGCAGGGCATCGACTACATGTCGTCGACGAGTGTCTCGGGCGTATCGGCGATCACCGCGACCTTGCGACTGAACTACGACGCCAACCGCGCGCTGACCGAAATCAACACCCAGGTCAACTCGGTGCGCAACCAGTTGCCGCCGGAGGCGCAACAGCCGGTGCTGACGGTCCAGGTCGGGCAGACGATCGACGCCATGTACATGGGCTTCTTCAGCGAAGTCCTGCCCAACAACAACGTCACCGATTACCTGGTCCGGGTCGTCAAACCCAAGCTCGATTCGGTCGAAGGAGTGCAGACGGCCGAGATTCTGGGCGCCCGGACCTTCGCGCTGCGTGCCTGGCTCGATCCGACGCGCCTCGCCGCGTACGGAGTCACCGCGACCGACGTGCGCACCGCGCTTGGCAGCAACAACTATCTGGCCGCGCTGGGCACCACCAAGGGCCAGATGGTGAGCGTCGACCTCACCGCCGGGACGAGCCTGCACTCGGTCGACGAATTCAAGAAGCTCGTGGTCAAGCAGAAGGATGGCGCGATCGTGCGCCTCGAGGACATCGCCACGGTCTCGCTCGGTGCAGAGAACTATGATTTCACGACTGCGTTCGGCGGCCGCAACGCCGTGTTCATCGGCATCAAAGTGGCGCCCGACGCCAACGTACTCGACGTCGCGAAGCGCGTCCGTGCGGTGTTCCCCGAAGTCCAGGCGCAGATGCCCAACGGCCTGACCGGGGAAATCGTCTACGACGGGACAATATTCATCAGCAGCTCGATCGACGAGGTGGTGAAGACCCTGATCCAGTCGCTGCTCATCGTCTCCATCGTGATCTTTCTGTTCCTGGGCAGCGTGCGTGCGGTAGTGATCCCTTTGATCGCCATGCCGCTGTCGCTGATCGGCACCTTCTTCGTCATGCTCATGCTTGGCTATTCGGTCAACCTGCTGACGCTGCTCGCGCTGGTGCTGGCGATTGGCCTGGTCGTCGACGATGCGATTATCGTGGTCGAGAACGTCGACCGCCATATGAAGGAAGGCAAGTCTCCGATGGAGGCCTCGCTGATCGCCGCGCGCGAGCTGGGCGGCCCGATTATCGCGATGACCATTGTCCTGGTCGCCGTTTACGTGCCGATCGGTTTTCAGGGCGGCCTTACCGGGGCGCTCTTTACCGAGTTCGCGTTCTCGCTCGCCGGTGCCGTCACCGTCTCCGGT
>DATNNK010000060.1:0-4717 GCA_035601875.1 Casimicrobiaceae bacterium
GTAGGTGATGCCGCGCGGCAGCACTTCCTTGATGATGCGCTCGATCGCAGCCTGGGCCTGGCCCGAGCTGAAGCCCGGCGCCGCAGCGCCGTTCAAGTCCGCCGAGGGGAACGCGTTGTAGCGGATCGCCCGATCCGGCCCGAAACTCGCGTCGACCTTCAGCACCGAGCCGAGCGGCACCAGGTCGCCCTTGGCGTTGCGGGTCTTGAGCAGCGCAATGTCCTCCGCGCGCGATCGGTACGGCGCATCGGCCTGCACCACCACGCGATAAGTGCGACCGAAGCGATTGAAGTCGTTGACGTACAGCGACCCCAAGTTGATCTGCATCGTGTCGAACACGTCGGTCAGAGCGACGCCCATGCGCTTCGCCTTGGCGCGATCGACATCGGCAAACAATTGCGGCACGTTGATCTGGAAGCTCGAGAACACGCCCGCCAGCTCCGGCGTCTGGTACGCCTTCATCTGCACCGCCTTCATGGCCTGGTACAGCGCTTCGTCGCCGAGGCTGCCACGGTCCTCGATCTGCAGCTTGAAGCCGCCGATGGTGCCGAGGCCATTTACCGGCGGCGGCGGGAATACGGCAATGAACGCATCCTGGATGCCGCCCATGCGCTTGTTGATCTCGCCCGCGATGGCGCCACCGGAAAGTTGAGGCGATTTACGTTTTTCGAACTCGTCGAGACCGAAGAACACGATGCCGGCGTTGGGCGCATTGGTGAAGCCGTTGATCGACAGGCCGGGGAACGCGACCGCATCTCTCACGCCAGGCGTCTTCATGGCGACGTCCGACATGCGGCGGATCACCTCCTCGGTGCGGTCGAGCGAGGCGCCGTCGGGCAGCTGCGCGAAGCCGACCAGGTACTGCTTGTCCTGGCCGGGGATGAATCCGTGGGGGACCGACTGGAACGCAAAGTAGGTCAAGCCGATCAACACCAAATACACCGCGAACGCGATGGTCTTGTGATTGAGCACGCGCGCCACCGCACCCTGGTAACCGTTCGCCGAGCGCTTGAAGACGCGGTCGAAGCGCGTGAAGAACCAGCCGAAGCTCCGGTCCATGAAGCGCGTGAGTCGGTCCTTGGGCGCCGCACCCGGGCGCAGGAGCAGCGCTGCGAGCGCCGGTGAAAGCGTCAGCGAGTTGAACGCCGAAATCACCGTCGAGATCGCGATCGTCAATGCAAATTGGCGATAGAACTGCCCGGTCAGGCCGCTGATGAAGGCGATCGGCACGAACACGGCGCACAGCGTGAGCGCAATGGCGATGATCGGCCCACTGACTTCACGCATGGCGCGATAGGTGGCCTCTTTGGTGTCGAAGCCAAGCTCGATATTGCGCTCGACGTTCTCCACTACGACGATGGCGTCATCGACCACGATCCCGATGGCGAGCACCAGGCCGAACAAGGTCAGCGTGTTGATCGAGAAACCGAGCAGCAGCAGGAACGCGAACGTGCCGACGATCGATACCGGCACTGCGGCAAGCGGGATGATCGACGCGCGCCAAGTCTGCAGAAACACGATCACCACCAGCACCACTAATGCAATTGCAATCAGCAGCGTTTCGATTACGGCCTGGATCGACTGCTTCACGAAGCGCGTCGGGTCATAGACGATCTGGTAGTCGACGCCGTCAGGAAAGTCCTTCTTGATCTCGGCCATCGCCTTGCGCACGTCGTTGGACAGCGCAATAGCGTTCGATTCCGGAGCCTGGAAGATGGCGATCGCCACCGCCGGCTTGTTGTTGAGGAGGCTGCGCAGCGCGTACTCTCCGGCGCCCAGCTCGATGCGCGCGACATCCTTCAGGTGCAGCACGCCGCCGTCGGCCGAGGTGGAGACGATGATGTTGCCGAACTCCTCCTCGGTCGTCAGCCGGCCCTGCGCGTTCACCGACAGCTGGAACTCGGTGTCTCTGACCGCCGGCGGCGCGCCGACCACGCCCGCCGCGACCTGCTTGTTCTGCTCGCGGATCGCGCGCGTCACGTCGCTGGCGGTAAGGTTGCGCGACGAGAGCTTTTGCGGATCGAGCCAGACGCGCATCGCATAGTCGCCGGCACCAAACACCAGCACCTGCCCCATACCGGGGATACGCTGCAGAACGTCCTTGACGTTGAGCACCGCGTAGTTACGCAGGTACAGCTCGTCGTAGCGGCTATCGGGCGAGACGATGTGCACCACCATCGTCAAGTCCGGTGAGCTCTTCTGCGTTATCACACCGATCTGGCGCACCTCGTCGGGCAGCCGCGGCAATGCGCGCTGCACGCGGTTCTGCACCTGCGTCTCGGCGAGCTCGGGGTCGGTGCCGATCTTGAACGTGACCGTCAGAGTGAGCACGCCGTCGGTATTCGCCTGCGAGGACATGTAGAGCAGGTTCTCGACACCGTTGATCTGCTCCTCGAGCGGCGCGGCGACGGTTTCTGCGATCACCTTCGGATTGGCGCCAGGGTAGGTCGCGCGCACGACGATCGAGGGCGGCACGACATCGGGATACTCCGAGACCGGCAACCGGGTGATCGCGATCGCGCCGGCGAGAAAGATGATGATCGACAGCACGCCCGCGAAGATCGGGCGATCGATGAAGAAGCGCGAGATATTCATGAGGTCACTCTTTGGCGGCGAGGCGCTCGGGCTGACCCGTCGCGCGCGCTTCCATCGGTACGGTTTGCGGGGTCACCGGCGCACCGGGGCGAACGCGCTGCAGCCCGTTCACGACGATGACTTCTCCCGGCTTGAGCCCACTTTCGACGACGCGTAAGCCCTCTGCGAGCCGGCCAATGCGCACTTCGCGGTACTGCGCCTTGTTGTCTCCGTTCACCACCAGCACGAAACGTTTGCTTTGATCGGTGCCGATAGCGCGGTCGGCCACGAGCACCGCCTTGCGCGGCGTGCCGCCATCGCCGAGCTTGACGCGCGCGAACAGTCCCGGCGTGAAGCGCCCGTCCTTGTTGTCGAGAATCGCGCGCATGCGCACGGTACCGCTCTGCGGGTCGACACGGTTGTCCACGAATTCGAGCCGCCCCGCGTGCGGGAACCCCTGCTCGTCGGCCAGACCCACGGCGACGGTGAGCGCGCCGTCGCGCGCCTTGCCTATGTACTTGAGATAGGCGCCCTCGTCCGCTTGAAACGAGGCATAAATTGGATTGGACGACACGACCGTCGTGAGCAGCGGCGAGTTAGAGCCTTCGCCCTGCACCAGATTGCCGACGGTGATCTCGTCTTTGCCGACGCGGCCGCTGATCGGAGCGGTCACGCGTGTGTAGGCAAGGTTGAGTCGCGCGGTATCCACGGAGGCCTGGTTGGCACGGATCTGTGCCTCGAATTGGCGCACTTTCGCCGCGGCGTCGTCGTACTCGCGTTTCGAAGTGGCCTGCTCGGCGAGCAGCTGCTCGAAACGCGTCAGCTCGGTGCGTGAGAGGTCGAGCTGAGCGCGGGTGTTGGCAAGCGTCGCCTCTGCGCGCGACACTTCGGCCTCGAGCGGCCGAGGATCGATGACGAATAGCAAGTCGCCCTTGCGCACTTCGGCGCCTGGCTTGAAGTTGACCGACTGAATATAGCCGTTGATGCGCGCGCGCACCTCGACCGTGGCGACGGCCTCGATGCGGCCGGGAAACTCATCGGTGTCGATGACCTCGCGCTCGACCGCGGCGGCCACGCTCACCGGCGGCGGACCCGGCGGTGGACCGCCTTGAGCTTCGGGTTTGCTGCACGCGGAGACCACCGCAAGGGCCGCCAGCGCGAGTGCCAGCGGGAGAACTGCGAGGTGTAGTTTACTCATGGTGTTTAATCGCTCGGTTGGTGTTGTCAACGGGAGGTTGTAGGATGGCGACCCGGGATTCGAGGAATGCAGCGAGCACAGTCCACGCTTCGTCCGTCCATGTGTTGTTAGCGGCTTCGATGCGCGGCAGGCGCGAAACCTCTGTCGTCACGCCGGCGGTGATGAGCTTCGCACCGTAGGCCTCCGCCTCGTCACGCAGCGGATCGTCCTCGGCAGTGAGGATCAGCGCCGGCGCGAGTCCCGCGACACGCGAGCACGACGAAGGCGCGGCATACGGGTGCAGACGATCGGCGGCGTTGGGAAGGTAGGCGCGGTAGCATGCGTTGCATGCGCCCTGTGAGCGCGGTGCGTTCGCCGTGACGTGTTGCATCGAGTGCGATGTGAGGGTTGGGTCGAGCATCGGCGCGACGAGAATTTGCGCGACGAGCGCGGGGCCGCCGCGATCGCGCGCCATCATCGCGGCCACGGCAGCGAGATTGCCGCCGGCCTCCACGCCAGCGACCATCAGTCGTCTGGCATCCCAGCGTTGGCGGTGCGCGTTTTCCGCCGCCCAAGTGATCGCTGCGTAGGCATCTTCGACAGCTGCCGGGAAAGGACACTCGCCTGCGAGGGTGTACCCCGGCGTGGCGACGGCGAAATCGAGACGCATGGCCATCGCTGCTGCAAGTGGCGCGATGGCGTCGGGACTGCCGCCGACGAAGCCGCCTCCATGAAATAACACGACTACCGCGGTCGGTGCTCCAGCCGCGGGCCGATGGATGCGAAGGGCCAATTCGCCCGCATAGCCGCGATACCGCTCATCAGCGGACGCGACAGCGCTGGTGGCGACAAATGCGGCGATGGTGGTCTTGCTCAAGATGTCTCTCTTGGTTGGTCATGTTCCGAACGTCCGGATCGCGCTGCAATGAACGGAAACATCCTCAGCCCGCACCTCGCGGAAGGCGG
>DATNNK010000061.1:0-3424 GCA_035601875.1 Casimicrobiaceae bacterium
CTCGCTGGTGAGTAGCGTGCTCGCCGCAGTGGAGGAGAGGGTCGCGCTGGCCTGGAGCGTTCTTGAAGGCGTCGAGGATCCTGAAATTCCCGCCGTGAGCATCGTGGATCTGGGCCTCATTCGTTTCGTCAAAGCGCAGCCGAACGGAAATCTCGAGGTGGGTCTTTCCCCGACGTATGTCGGTTGTCCCGCGACCGAGGTCATTCGACGCTCCGTGAAGGACGCGCTGGCGACGGCCGAAGTGGGCGGCTTCGAGGTGACCAATGTGCTGTCGCCCGCGTGGAGCAGCGATTGGATCAGCGCCGAAGGCCGCCGCAAGCTTCTCGCCTACGGCATCGTGCCTCCCGAGCGCACCGTGTCCAATATGCGTGACATCCTGCGCGCGGATCGTAGCGCCGCGGCCTGCCCGCGCTGCGATTCTGTCGACACTGAAACGATCAGCGAGTTCGGATCGACGCCCTGCAAGGCGCTGCATCGCTGCCGCGCCTGTCTTGAACCTTTCGAATATTTCAAATGCATCTGACATGGCCGCCCTGAGCTTTCATCCGCTGAAAGTGACTTCCGTCGAGCGCGTGGCGGATGATGCGACCTGCGTGACCGTGGAAATTCCCGTCAGGCTGCGTGACGCGTTCGCACATCACGCAGGCCAATACGTCACCGTGCGGCGCGTGATCGACGCGCGCGATGAACTGCGCACGTACTCCATCGTCACGGCGCCGGGCGGAGGCGCGCTCAAGTTGGGCATCCGCCTGCAGACCGGCGGCCGTGTGTCCGGCGACATCACGGCCAATTTGCGCGCCGGCGACATGCTCGATGTGGGCACCCCGTTGGGGCGCTTTCGCACCGCCATCGATCCGACGCGCCGGTTTTCCTACGTAGCCTTCGCGGCCGGCAGCGGCATCACACCGATTCTGTCGCTGGCGACGGATATCCTCGCCAAGGAGCCGCACAGCCGATTCACGCTGATCTACGGCAACCGCAGCATTTCCAGGACCATGTTTCTCGAGGAAACACTCGCTCTGAAGAATCGTTACCTGGACCGCGTGTCATTGCATTTCGTCATGAGCCGCGAGCCGCAGCAGACCGAGTTGCTCAATGGGCGC
This sequence comes from Casimicrobiaceae bacterium, assembly GCA_035601875.1. Classification (GTDB taxonomy): domain Bacteria; phylum Pseudomonadota; class Gammaproteobacteria; order Burkholderiales; family Casimicrobiaceae; genus PALSA-1003. The sequence goes on from DATNNK010000061.1 coordinate 1,104, forward strand.
ATCGACGGTGGCAAGGTTGCCGAACTCGCCGCGCAGATCGTCGAGATCCCGACCGCCGATGAGTACCTGATCTGCGGTCCCGGCGATATGGTCGATGAAGTCCGCAATGCGATCAAAGCGCTGAATGCCGGCGCCGCCATTCGGTTCGAGCGTTTCGCGACTGCCAACGCGCGTCCTGTGGAAATATTGAGTAAACAAAGCGATGCCACGCCCAAGCCGCCGGAAGTATTGGCGACGATATCCGTGGTGATGGACGGCCGGCGCCGCAGTTTTCCCATGGCGCCGAGCGACGCATCGGTGCTGGAAGCCGCGGAACGCGCGGGGTTGGCGCTGCCGTTCTCGTGCCGTTCGGGTATCTGCGCGACCTGCCGCACGCGCATCACCGAGGGCGCCGCCGTGATGACGCACAACATTGCGCTGGAGCCCTGGGAAACCGACTCCGGGTTCGTGCTGTGCTGCCAGGCAAGGCCCACCACGCCCACGCTCGAAATCAGTTACGACCAAAAATAGCGACCTACGTCCGGGGAACGACATGTCATACGAGACCATTTTATTTGAGGTGGACAGCGGCATCGCCCGACTGACGCTGAATCGGCCCGACAAGCTCAATAGCTTCAATACGCAAATGCACCGCGAGGTTCGCCAGGCGCTGTCGACCGAGTCCATAAGATCCGCGCGCGTCTTGGTGTTGACGGGCGCCGGGCGCGGCTTTTGCGCAGGCCAGGACTTGAGCGATCGTGCCGTCGCCCCGGGCGCGGCAGGTGTCGACCTCGGCGAGTCCCTGGAGAACCGCTACAACCCGTTGGTGCTGACGCTGCACAATCTGCCGATGCCTGTCATTGCCGCGGTCAACGGGGTGGCGGCCGGCGCCGGCGCCAACATCGCGCTGGCCTGCGACATCGTGGTCGCCGCGCGCTCCGCGAGCTTCGTGCAGGCATTCTCCAAGCTTGGCTTGATACCTGATTCGGGCGGAACGTGGATCTTGCCGCGCCTGGTGGGCAGTGCGCGCGCAATGGGGCTCGCCTTGCTGGGGCATAAGTTGCCCGCGGAACAAGCGGCAGCCTGGGGGATGATCTGGCAGTGCGTCGAGGACGCGGAGTTGGCCGGCGCCGTCGATGTACTGGCGCGCCAATTTGCCGTTGCACCGACGCGCGGCCTGGCGGCGACCAAGGACGCGCTGCGCCGCAGCTGGCAGCGCTCATTCGCCGAGCAGCTCGACATTGAACGCGACGTGCAGCGCGACTTGGGGCATTCGAGCGACTACGCCGAAGGCGTCGCGGCCTTTACGGAGAAGCGCACGCCCCACTTCACCGGCCGCTGAGGACATCCAATGAATTTGCAAAGTTATGTTGGCGGACATTGGCACAGCGGCGGCGGCCGCGGCGTCGCGATGCGCGATGCCACCACGGGAGAACAGATCGCCACGGCTTCATCGGACGGAATCGACTTCGCCGCGGTCCTCGCTCATGCCCGCGAGGTGGGCGGCCCGGCACTGCGGGAATTGACCTTTCACCAGCGCGCGACGCTGTTGAGGACGCTTGCCAAACGGCTTGCGGAAATCAAAGAGGAGTTCTACGCCCTCTCCTATTGCACCGGCGCAACCAAGGGCGACGCCATGATCGATATCGACGGCGGTATCGGCACGGTGTTCGCCTTCGCCGGCAAGGGTTCGCGCGAACTGCCGAACGCTCATGTCTATATTGACGGCGATGTCGAAGGACTGTCCAAGGGCGGCAGCTTCGTCGGCCAGCACCTGTACGTGTCGCGCGAGGGGGCGGCGGTCCACATCAATGCGTTTAACTTTCCGGTGTGGGGAATGCTGGAAAAGCTTGCGCCGACGATCCTGGCGGGTGTGCCGGCCGTCGTCAAACCGGCAACGGCCACGGCCTACCTGACTGAACTCGTGGTCCGGCGCATCATCGAATCGAAGATCTTGCCGGAAGGTGCGCTGCAATTGGTGTGCGGCAGCCTGGGAGACCTGTTCGATCACTTGAATTGCCAGGATACCGTGTCGTTTACCGGGTCGGCGCATACCGCCGCGAAGCTGCGTGTTCATCCCACCATCGTTCGTCACGCGGTTCCCTTCATCGCGGAAACCGATTCGTTGAACTCCAGCATACTGGCGCTCGACGCGGTGCCGGGCACCCCGGAGTTCGATCTGTTCGTCAAAGAGGTCGTGCGCGAGATGACCGTCAAGGCGGGACAGAAGTGCACGGCCATCCGCAAGGCGCTCGTGCCGGCGGGAGTGACGGGCGATGTCGTTGCCGCCCTGCAAGCGGCGCTGTCAAAGATCGTGGTGGGTGATCCGCGCGCCGAGGGCG
>DATNNK010000062.1:0-6326 GCA_035601875.1 Casimicrobiaceae bacterium
AGATCGAGGCGCGCCGGCCGATAGATGTCGATGTAGTCGACCCCGAGCCGCCGCAGCGTATACGCGAGAAAGTTCTTCACCGCAGCCGGCCGCGCGTCGTAGCCCGACCACCCCATCGCCGGATCGCGCAGCGCGCCGAACTTGACGCTCAGCAGGTAATCCTCGCGGCGACGACCGGCGACGGCCTCGCCGATTAGCATCTCGTTGTGGCCCATGCCGTAGAAATCGCCGGTGTCGAGCAACGTGATACCCGCGTCCAGCGCGGAGTGAATCGTGGCGATGCTCTCGCCGCGGTCGGCGGGGCCGTAGCAGTCGGACATGCCCATGCAGCCGAGGCCGATCGTGGAAACCGTCGGGCCGCTGCTACCGAGTTTGCGTTGATTCATCTTCATCTCCTGTCGTTGCCGCGCGTGTCGACTGCTGCGCCGATGACTGAACAATACGGCTGTATTGGCCTTGCGATAAGACGGATAATCGTGAATAGATTGTTCACTGGAGCGCACAATGCAGGACGACCTACGCGATCTCGCCGCCTTCGTCGCCGTGGCGCGCGAGCGCAACTTCCGGCGCGCCGCCGTGGAGCTGCGCATGTCGGCGTCGAGCTTGAGCCAGCGCATGCGCGATCTCGAGGAACGGCTCGGCGTGCGCCTGCTGAACCGCACCACGCGCAGCGTGGCGCCCACCGAGGCGGGAGAAAGGCTGTTGCAGCGCCTCGCACCCGCGCTCAAGGACGTCGTGGACGCGACGCTCGACATCCGCAACATGCGCGACGTTCCCTCGGGACGATTGCGCATCAACGGGCCCGAGCCGGCGCTGCGGCTGGTCCTGGCGCCGATGGTCGCGCCGTTTCTCAAGCGCTATCCGGAGATCGACCTGGAGATCGTCGCGGATTCCTCGTTGATCGACATCGTCAGCGAAGGGTTCGATGCCGGGATCCGTTACGAAGAGACGCTCGCGCAGGACATGGTCGCGATCTCCCTCGGCCCACCCGAGCGTTACGCGCTGGTGGCGGCGCCGAGCTTCCTCAAAGACCGCAAGCGACCCGCGCACCCAAACGAGTTGTTGGACCAGCCGTGCATCGTGACGCGCTTTCGCAGCGGCGTGCAACTGCCGTGGGAATTCAGGAAGGGGAAGCGCGCGGTCAAGATCATGCCGACGGGACCGCTGACGGCAGCACACCCGGAACTGCAGTTGCAGGCCGCGATCGACGGCCTCGGTTTCCTCATGACGCTCGAGGGTTACGCGCAAGCCGCCATCGGGTCCGGCCTTCTCGTCGCTCTGCTAGACGATTGGCTGCCAAAGTTCCCCGGCCCGTTCCTGTACTACCCGGGGCGGCGGCAGCGGCCGCCGAGCCTGACCGCGTTCGTCGCTTTCGTGAAAGAGTGGAGAACGCAGCATAGGCCCTAGAGAGTGGTCGCGGCGGCCGACGATGCCGACCGGCCGCGCACACGTCGCTTCCGTGCTGAACCGCGCACCGCGGCCCCCGCGTAACGTCGGTGAAAGATCGCGCTCGTTGACTGGGCCTTTACCGCAACCCTCCCGACGCCGCAATTCTCTCCCCGGTCAGCCATCGCGCATTGTCGGAAGCCAGGAACACGGCGACGCGCGCAATGTCCTCGGGCTGACCCAGACGGCCCATTGGCGTATCCGCCACGATCTTCTTTTCAAAGTCGCTGCCGATCATGCCGACGCTGTGGGTGCCTTCGGTTTCCACTCCTCCCGGCGCGATCGTGTTGACACGGATCTTGCGCGCCGCCAGTTCGGTTCCCAGCACCCGCGCGATCGAGTCCACCGCGCCTTTGGTCGCGGAATAGACCACGGAGTTCGGCAGGGCGCTGGTGCTGACGACCGAGCTGATGTTGATCACGCTTCCGCCTTCGGCCCCGAAGTGGTTCAACGCTTCCTGGATCGTCAGGATCGGACCCAGGACGTTGGTGTTGAACTCGCGGTGGAATTCGTCTTCGGTGACCGCCTCGAGCGGGTCGAAGGCGAAGATGCCGGCGTTGTTGACCAGCACGTCTGGCGCGCCGAAGGCCCGCTTCGTTTCCGCGAACAGGCGCTTTACGTCGGCGGCCTTCGATACGTCGCCCTGGATCGCGATCGCTTTTCCGCCTTTGCCGGTGATTTCCGAAACAACGCGGTCCGCGCCCTCCTTGCTGGAGGCGTAGTTCACCACCACCGCTGCGCCGGCCTCGGCCATGCCTTTGGCGATTCCCGCACCAATGCCCTTCGATGCACCGGTCACGATCGCTACTTTGCCCTTGAGTTCACTCATTTTGCAGCTCCTGTCGTGTACGTCATCAATTTGACGATTAGACAAGTATCTAACTGACAAAGCAGGACGTCAAGGGCTGCTTCCTCATAAGCTTATATCTTGGAGAGGCGGTTGAGATAGGTGCGCAGGACGTCCCGGCGGAGGGACATGTTCATGAACTTCCCGTCGCGCATGATCTCCAGCAGCCCGGCCGTCTCCAGCTCCTTGATGTGGTGGGAGAGCGTCGCGGCACTCACGTCGTGGGCCTTGTGCAGCGCGCTGCACGGCAGCGGCTCATCGCTGGCGCCGATCTGCTTGAGAATCTGATAGCGACGCGGTTCGGCCAACGCGCGCGCGATCCGGGCGAATTGGCGATCCGTCAGCGTAGTGTTTTTTGAAGCGGCCATCGTTGCAGGCAAACCGGTAAGACTCGATTGTCGGGTGCGCGGTTCAAGTTGCTCTGCCGCTCGAGGACGCCATCTTACCGGAGTCGAGCCTTTGTGGTTCCATTCGGTCCTTCCTTGGTTTAGGCTCTCGGCATTCGCACCATAGATATTTATTGGGGACAGACGATAGTTTCCGCACCCACCCAACTCAGCAAGGCCTCGACACGCAGTCAACATAAGGAGGAAATCTTGAGAGACCACATCGTTCGTTCGATTCTTGTGTTGGCGGTGGCAACCAGTGCCGCTGCCTGGGCGCAAGGCGTAAAAATCACCCCGCTCGGATCCCACGCGGGCGAGCTCTGTTCGCGCGACCGGGCAACGATCTTCGAAGACCCGACCGGCTTGCGCATCCTCTACGACGCCGGACAATCGGTAATGGGCGCGGACGATCCGCGCCTTGGAAAGATCGACGTCGTACTCCTCAGCCACGCGCACGGCGACCACATCGGCGACATGAAGATGAGGGCGCTCGAAGCAGGCACCTGCGACAACCCGCAACTCGTGTCGGCGGCGCCGAATTCCACGACCGCCGAGATCGCCGCAGCGAAGAATGCCGCCGTAATCATGGTCGTGCCGCTGGCGAACTTCATCGGCCGCAAGGTCGAGTCGATTCGCGGCAAGCCGACGACGGCATGCCCGCCGCAGACCGGCGCTGACCTCGTGGCGCCTTTGGCCGCGCCCTGCCTCGCCACCGTCCAGACAGGCGGCACGCGTACGTTCAAGGCATCGGCCACGTCCAAGGCCGTCGAGATCACGCTAGTCCCCGCCGCGCACGACAGCACCGTGCCGATCGCCTTACTCGGCGACGCAGAGCGCAAGAATCTGGAACCCGACAATGTGAGCCTCACGCTCGGGCCGCCCGGCGGCTACGTCATCCGCTTCACCAACGGCCTCACCGCCTATCTGACCGGCGACACGGGAATACACGCCGAGATGCAAACGGTCGAGCATGATTTCTACAAGGCGAACCTGATGGAGCTCAATCTTGGACAAAGCGCGCTCACGCCGGAGGCGGCCGCCTATGCGGTCAACACGCTGGTGCAGCCCGCCTCGGTGATCGTCTCGCACGTCAACGAAGGCGCGACCTCCGGCGGCAAGGTGCGCCCGATGACGCGCACCGCCGCGTTCATCGCTCTCGTCAAGGGACGGCCCGTCTATCCGGCGCTAAGCGGCAAGACGATGGAATTCGACGGCGCAGCAAAGTGCGTCGCCGGGTGCTAGCGACTCACGTATCGTTGTTGAAACCAATCGAAACATGCGCGCCGTCGCAGAAGGGCTTGTTCTTCGACGCCCCGCAGCGGCACAGCGTCACGCGGTTGCGCACTTCGTACTCGAAGCCGTCGGCGCCGACGACCTGCACCCCGCCGCGCAGCCATATCGGTCCCAGGCATACATTGACCGGGTCTTCCACGAGTCCAATCGAGGGCGGGTACGCCGGCTCCAGCGGCTTGCCGGTCGCGTTGTCCCACGCCACCAGCCGGCCCGAGGGACAGTCGCAGGTCTGACGCTCAAAATGCGCGCGCGCCGCGCCATTGTCCGTTTCGTTCACGAGGTTCCACACCGAACCGTTGGGATCGCAGAAGCGCGCGGACGCGCACAGGCTCTCGACGTCCGTCAACGACATCGTTGGTCCCTTCATGAGCTTCGCCTGCTCGCGGTAAGGCGCGCGATTCGCGGTTTCGGAGCCGTCAAATCCAATCCTCGTGTGCGTGTTGTCGCAGAACGGCTTGTGCGAGCTGTGGCCGCAGCGGCAAAGTGCGTACTGCGCCTCGTGCGTATGTTTCTGCCCGTGCTCCCACTTCACCGACTCGCCGGCGCTGTTGGCGCCGATAATCTCCTCGCCAAGCGGTAGATTTCCCGAGACCATGTAAGGCCCATTCTTGGTGATCCTGACTTTCGGTGCTGCGGGTGTCGTCTCGTTCATCGGAGGACTCCGGTTGGGCCGATCATGCCGGGACAGTCGCGATCTTCACAGGTTGAAGCGTACCCCAATTTGCCTCGTCCAAGAGATCGTCGATATCGGTTAGGATTTCAAGAATGTTGACCTGACCCATTTTCATGACCGGCCCCACGCTACTCGCCGATCTCGTCGATACTTCGCAAAGTGTCGGCGAGCACGCCGGCCGACGCACGAAGATCGCCCGCCTGGCGGACTTCTTGCGCAGGCTCTCAGCCGAGGAAATCGACATAGGTGTCTCGTATCTCGCCGGCGCGACCCGCCAGGGGCGAAGCGGCGTCGGCTACGCCTTGATCCGGGACGCGCAACCCGCTGGCAACATCGAGAGCCCCGGGCTGACCCTGGCCGAGGTCGATTCGACGCTCGATCAGATCGCTCGAGCCAGCGGCCGCGGATCAATTGCCGAACGCACGCGCCTGCTGTCCACTCTTTTCGCAAGCGCGACCGCACGCGAGCAGGAATTCCTCGCCCGACTGCTGCTCGGCGAATTGCGCCAGGGTGCGCTCGAAGGCCTCATGCTCGAAGCCGTCGCAGTTGCCGCCGACTTACCCGCCGCAAACGTGCGCCGGGCGGCGATGATTGCGGGCGGCATCGCCAGCGTTGCATCGCTCGCGCTCACCGAAGGCGCCGCAGGCTTAAGCCGCTTCGCCATCGCGCTCTTCCAACCGCTCGCGCCGATGTTGGCGCAGCCGGCGGACGACATCTCGGACGCGATGGCGCGCATTCCCATGGCTGCGCTCGAGTGGAAGCTCGACGGCGCGCGCGTGCAAGTGCACAAGAATGGCGACGAGGTGCGCATCTACACCCGCACCGGCAACGACGTCACGGCCGCCGCACCCGAGATCGTGTCCGCCGTCCTGCGCGCGCAGGCACAGTCGCTGATTCTCGATGGCGAAGCCATCGCGCTCAAAGCTAACGGCGCGCCCTACGCGTTTCAGGATACGATGCGCCGGTTCGGTCGCGTGCTCGACATCGAAACCATGCGCGCGACCATGCCACTGTCGGTATTTTTCTTCGACTGCCTGCGCCGCGACGAGTCCGATCTCGTGTCCATGCCCACTACCGCGCGCTTCGAGGCCATGACCGCCGCGTTGCCGTCCGAATTGTTGATCCCTCGCCTGGTGACGAGTGAAACCTCCGCCGCGCAGGCTTTCTACGACGACGCGCTCGAGCGCGGACACGAGGGAGTCATGGTCAAGGCGCTCGACGTGCCGTACGAACCCGGCGCGCGCAGCGCGACGTGGCTGAAGGTCAAGCGCATCCACACTCTCGACCTGGTGGTCCTTGCCGCGGAATGGGGACATGGCCGACGCAAGGGCTGGCTTTCGAACCTGCACCTCGGCGCGATCGACCCGGCGAATGGGGAGTTCGTCATGCTCGGCAAGACGTTCAAGGGCATGACCGACGCGATGCTTGCCTGGCAGACCGAGGAGCTTCTGAAACGAGAGGTCACGCGCGACGACTGGGCTGTCCGCGTTCGCCCGGAGCTTGTCGTCGAAATCACCTTCAACGATCTGCAGGCCAGTCCGCGCTATGCGGGAGGACTCGCGCTTCGCTTTGCGCGCGTCAAGGGATATCGTCCAGACAAAAAAGCGCAGGATGCCGACACCATCGAGACGGTGCGCGCCATCTACGCGAAACAGGACAGGTAGTTAAATCGGAACGCGAC
>DATNNK010000063.1:0-11263 GCA_035601875.1 Casimicrobiaceae bacterium
GAAACGATCGGCGAGCCTATACTTTCCCCAGCCTATACAGAGCCTAGGGCACCTGAGACTAGCGCATGTGATTGAAATGACTGAGATATTCTTTCATATTGACCGGAAGTAGGAATAGAGCTTCACGGGGTTACCTCTGAGTTGTTTGTGCGCTGCAGGTCGGCAATGTCCATGCTGATAGACGGCAGCGCGTGCATGTACAAGCGACGGCTATGATGGATCGTCAGCATTCGCGAAAAGCCAATCGATAATCAATGCTTTGGGCGACAAATGTGCGCCCGGATGGCCGCAGCTTCTACGCCCGCCGATGGCTGACGGACATCGGGGCGGCAAACCGGATGGCGCGCGGTGTCGTCCGGCATCGCGATAGGGCGCCCGTGGCCCAGCTTGCGTAGGTTGGCTTCTGCGCTATATTGTACACAAGCAAGCACGGTGGATCGAGCTCATGCGGTCATCAACCTTCACGGTGCGGGTCGACGCCGACGCCAAGAAGCGTCTGGAGAGATTGGCCAAGAACACAGGCCGCAGCCGTTCTTTCCTCGCGGCGGAGGCGATCAACGAGTACCTCGACGTCAACGAGTGGCAGGTTGACGGCATCAAGCGAGCGATCGGGTCTCTCGATCGCGGCAAAGGGGTTCCCCACGATCGGGTCAAAGATTGGGTCACGTCCTGGGGAAGTAGTAGAGAGCGGCCGATCCCCAAACGCACATGACCCCGGTCTGGTCGCCTGAGGCCATCGATGATCTCGCCGCGCTGCGAGCCTACATCGAGCAGGACGATCCGGCAGCGGCGCGACGCGTCGCACTTCACATCATCCAGAACATTGAAGCATTACTTCCCAATAGCCCCGAAATGGGGCGACCCGGCCGAGTTCCTGGAACACGTGAACTGGTGATCCCGAGAACGCCGTTCACCGTTCCCTACCGCCTTGTTGGCAGAACGATCCAGATTCTGCGCATTTTCCACGGGGCTCGCCGATGGCCCGAGGCATTTTGAAATACTCTCGTCATGCCATCGCCCCACGGCCTATCGCCAGTCGGCACAACCGAGGCGGCGGGACCTCCGCCAAGCGTTGTAGAATCGGCGATAGCTGGCGTCGACAGCGTATTCCGAAATGGCGCGCCATGGTCGACGAAGATGGGAACTATTCGTTCGCCGTGGCGCTATGATGCTCTCGCGGTGGCGACGTTGCCTCCGATGTTAAATTGTGCAGTCATGGTCGCAGCCGCTTATCAATGCGCTGCGGAAGCGCTGGGTCAGTCACCGGCCATGTTATCGATGGCCGTCCGACGCGGTGGCAGAATTCGAGGCACGCCCATATGACCCGCTCATCCCGGACGACAGGCATTCCCGCATGACTTACGAACGCGCCCGTCTCAAGGCCATGCAGGGCTACACGCCGGGCCAGCAGCCCGACACGCCAGCCATCAAGTTGAACACGAACGAAAATCCCTATCCACCCGGCCCCGCCGTTGCGCACGCCTTGAGCTCCTTTCCACTCGACATGTTGCAGCGCTATCCGGATCCGCTTGCCGGTGCTTTCCGCGCGAGCGTCGCTCGCCTGCACGGCCTCGCCCCTGCAAACGTCATAGCGACCAATGGTGGTGATGAGCTGCTCAGACTGGCCTTGACGACATTCCTCGATCCCGGAAAGCCGCTCGGGCTGTTGACGCCGAGCTATAGTCTCTATTCCGTTCTGGCGACCATCCATGGCAGTCCTCTCGCCAACGTACCGCTTGGCAACGATTGGTCGGTTCCTGATAACACCGCCGAACGATGGAATGCGGCGGGAGCTCCTCTCGCGATCATGACAAATCCTCACGCACCATCAGGCACGCTTGCCTCGGCAGCCGAACTCCATGAACTCGCGCTGACCTTCCGCGGCGTGCTGCTCGTCGACGAAGCCTATGTCGACTTTGTCGATCCCGAGATCGGACATGAGACATCCACGATGGTCGCCGCCTATCCCAATGTGCTGCTTCTGCGAACGCTCAGCAAAGGCTATTCGCTCGCGGGCCTGCGGCTCGCCTACGGCCTCGGCGCTGCCGAACTGGTCGCTCCCATGCTGTCGAAGACGAAGGATTCCTACAACGTCGACGCCATCGCACAAGCCGTTGGGACAGCCGCGCTCGAAGATGTCCGATCCGCGGCCAGAAGTTGGGAGGCGGTGCGCCATGAGCGGAGAGCTCTTGATCTGGCCCTGACCGCGATTGGTTTCATATGCTCGCCGTCGCAGGCGAATTTTCTCCTCGCGACTGTTCCCGCCGGCGGGCGATGGCACAGCGCGGAGAACGTCTATCGGTCTCTCATGGCCCGACGCATCTTTGTGCGATGGTTCGATGAGGAGGGATTACGGGATAAACTACGGGTCAGCATCGGTACGCCTGAGGAAAACCAGCACCTTGTGGAAGCTCTCCGGCTGCTTGGCGGATCGAAGTAGATTTCAAAACGATCTGAACCGCTTTGGTGGGAGCATCTTAGTGCTGCCGGCATCCGCACCCGTGACGGCGGGCGCTGGGGCATCGGCGCCGTCCACAAGGTGCTGACACGGACGACCTATGTCGGCCGCCACCGCTTCAACACCAAGTTCTGGAAGACCCGCGAGCGCAAGCCGGAGGTCGAGGTGATCGAAATGGCGGTGCCGCCGATCATCGATAAGGCCGAGCTCGAGGCCGTGCAGGCACTGCTCAGGACCCGCAGCCCGGCGTGGAACGCGCCGCGCATCGTCAGCGGGCCGACCCTGCTCACGGGCATCTGCTTCTGCGCCGCCTGCGGCATGGCGATGACGCTGCGCACCGGCAAGGGCGGCCGGTATCGGTACTACACTTGCTCGACCAAGGCGCGCCAGGGCGAGACCGGCTGCAAGGGCCGCACCGTCCCGATGGAAAAGCTCGACACCCTCGTCGCTGCGAGACCTTCGCCGCCATGGAGGACGCCGTCTACGTCCTTCCGGGCGTGAATGGCCAACTCGGCGCGACCCTCGGAGACCTCGCCACGACCATCATTAGCACGAGCTTTCACACGCGCTCTACTCAATTTCGGGGCAGACGGACAATACCCACAAATTCTTCTACTCGAACCAATTCGCGCGCGTCCTCACCGATATTGTCCTACCAAACGCCAGTCTACTCACCAAGCTTTATCAGCAACTCATTGCCGATCTTGAAAAAGAACTCGGCCTTATTAAGCAGCAAAAATCACAAGCCGATATGAACACATCTACACCGCCGCGTTTCCCGCCAAAATCACCGCATGGTCGCAGGCGATTGCGAAAGAGGAAGCTGCCAACCCGAAGCTTAACAACCCCGGTAACCTGAAATACTCTACGCTCACCGCGTCGTGGGGCGCCACGCCTGGCCCGGCCGCCCAAGACGGCGGGTAAGCGTGAGCGCGCTTTTTGATGGCCCCGGGTTCATGCTTTCTGATGGTTCGCTTGGCGTGCGTGGGGATCGGTCCCCTGACGCGACCGAGCATGCCGTCGTGCTCACGGCCGTCAAGGACGCTGCGCGCCGCTGAAGCGGTGGCCCGAAGACGGGCCATCCTTGACCGCCGCTGCGCGCGACGGCTTGGCATGCGCGCAGGTCGGGACGGAAGGATGGTGCCGATCGAACAGAAGGATGAGACGAGAGGGGCGGTCGACGTGGTGGTGCGTGACTTCCCACGACCGCTTCCGGGCGCGCTGTAGAGCATGCGGGAAGTGGAAGAGACGACCGACCGCGGGCGCAGTGCGACGCCGATTGTCTTCTGAGCTTGATTGTTCGGCGGCAGCGCTCAGTGAGCAGTGAGGCGATAGCCGTCGTCGGACTTGATGAGGCCGCCTTCGGCGGTCAGGGCGGCGAGGCGCTCGTACAGGGTGGCGGTGCGGACGCGGCAGAGCCCACGCAGCTCGGAGAACGGCAGCGGACGCTGGACATCGGTCAGTGCAGCAATGATGCGCTCGTCGACGGAACTGGGCGCCGGCGCTTGCGGTGCGCGCCGATCAACGACCTCGAGTGCCAGGGCGTCGGCGCGTTGAGCGAGCTCGAGCGCGACGGTGGGCATGGCGGGCGCCGCCCGGTGCTCGACCGTGAGGCTGAGATCCCCGCCTTCGGGACCGCCGTTGCGGCGCAGGTAGAGATTGGAGTCGCCCCAGGCGTGGAACTCGGAGGAGCCGCGCAAGGCCTGGCCGGCACGGACGCGGCCTGCGCCCTTCTTGGCGTGGTGGACGACGATGACGGCGACGCCGTGTCGTCGCTGCAGCTCACGCAGATAGGCGAGCAGCGGCGCCACCTCGCCGCTGGCATTCTCGTCGATGCGATGCAAGCGCACGAACGGATCCAGCACGAGCAGGCGTGGCTTGAGTTTGGCGATTGTCTCGTCGAGGCTTCGGCGGTCGGCCTCGAGATCGAGGCGCACGGTGGGAGCGGTGATCACCTGGACGTCGAGATCGGCAAGCGCGATGCCTGCGGCGGCGCAGATGCCCTCGAGCCGCTGGCGCACGATGTGGAGCGCATCCTCGGCGGCGTAGAGCAGAACGCGTCCGGCACGTGGGACGGAGAAGCGGCGCAGGCACGGGATGCCGGCCGCCACCGCAACGGCGAGGTCGAGCGCGAGGAAGGATTTGCAGCATTTGGGCTCGCCGCCGATGATGCCGACCGCCTCCTCGGACCACAGCGAGGTGACGAGCCAGCGCTGCTCCTCGGCGCGCGCCGCGAGGCGGTGGGCGGGCTCGACCGGCAACAGGCTCATCGCCGCCGTCCGGCCGCCGCCTTGGTGTCGGAGGGCTGAGGCGCGCAGGTCTCCAGGAACAGCTTCTCGTCGATCTGCCGGGCCTCGCGCTGGGCGGCGGAAGCGAGCAGCTCGCCGGCCATGTTCATGAGGGCGCGCAGGTTGCCCTGGGCGTGATCGCACAAGGTCGCGATCAGCTCCGGCGTCATCAGCTTCACCGCTCCGGCTTTTTGCAGCGCATGCCGCAGATGCTCGTCGAGTTCGGCCGGCGTGGCGCGCTCGAGCGCGAGGCGCACACGCATGCGGCTGCCCAGCGGGAGGAACTCGTCGGATCGCAAACGCTCGAGGAGCCGCCCGTCGCCGGCGAGCACGACGGTGAGGAGGATGTGCGAGTCGAGCCTGGTGGAGCACAACAGGCGCAGCTCGCACAGCACGCTCGACAGCATCTCCTGCGCCTCGTCGACGATGAGCACGGGCCGCGAGAGCGCGGCATCGATGTGGGTCTGCCAGCGCTCACGCAGCACCTTGGCGCCAGCCCAGCGGTTGTGCGGGCGGAGCTCGACGCCGAACAGATCGGCCATCTCGCGGTAGAAGTCGGCGAGACTGGCCTGCGGACGACTGAACACGCCGATCTTCACGTCACGTTGCGCGGCGAGGCGCTCGGCGAGAATGCGCAAAGTGACCGATTTGCCGGTACCGGGCGCGCCGCTGACCAGCGCGAACCCGCCCTCGCCGGCGAGTTGCTCGACCCGCCAGCAGAACGACTCGGTGCGCGGCGTGACGTGAAGCGCCTCGGCCGGCACGTCCGGAGCGAACGGGTTCCATTTGAGGCCGTAGAGCGCGAGCAGCTTTTTGTTCACGCATCATCTCCTTCGTCCTTGGGAAGATAAGGGGGTGGCAGGCCGGTCGCGGCCTGCTGGTGCATGAGCTTGGCAAGCAGCGGTGCAATCCCGCTCGCGGGCACCGCGGCAGGTAGGTGCGCGCCGTGATGCCCCTCCGGCGGCGCCGTCACGAACTCTGGCGAGACCGGATCGAGCGATCGACGCAGGCCGCTCGCGTTCCTGGTCTTGTCCTGGGGAAACAGCCTGCACAGCACCTTGCCGCTGCGCTCGTCCACGAGATGGACATTTGTGAGATCCCAGCCGGCAAAGCGGATCTCGACGTGCCCGAGATGGCGATAGCGGTTCGGCAACTCGAAGCGGCGCCCCTCGATCACGACGGTGCCGTCGCTCTTGCGCTGGGTCCGCTGGTCGTTCCGGGTGAAGGCGAGCCGCAGCGTTGCGCTGTCGGGACTTGGCCGCGTCACCTCGGGGCCTTTGAGGAAGCGTGCGATCGGCGCTTCGCCGATCTCGGAGTGGGGCTTGCGATTGTACTCGTACTCCACCCAGGCCTGCGTCGCCTCGTTGAGGGTCGCGAGCGTGAGATCCGGCACGTGCTCGAGCATGGCGATGAGCCGGCCCTCGACCGGCCCCCAGAACGCCTCCTGCTTGGCGTTCTGGTACGGGCTGTAAGGAAGCGTGGTCTGGTGCACGATGCCCAGCCTTGCGAGGCCTTCGGCGATCTCGGCCGCGGTCATCGCGGCGCCGTTGTCGCTCAGCGCCGAGCGCGGCAGGCCGCGCTTCTGCAAGGCCTGCGACAAGCCATGTGCGACATTCTCGGCATTCTCCGCCAAATACCATTGCAGATGACAGGCGAGCCGCGAGCGATCGTCGAGCACCCCAAAGAGGATGGGCGTCTGCCACTCGCCGCGCGCCGTGAGCACCTTCTTCGATCCATGGTGACAGTCCCAATGCCACAAACCGTTCACGTACTCGGCTTCGTAGCTGCGCACCTCGCGATCGAACAACCGTGCCTCGGCGCGCTCGGCGCCTGCGGTCCGCCGCGAGGTGGCCCGCTGTCGCTTGTCGAGGCCGTGCGCCTTGAGGAAGCGACGCAGCGTCGAGTAGGACGGCAGCGGCGCGAGCTCGGGCTTGCTCTCGGCGAGCGCGACAAGGTTGTCGTGATGAAGCTTGACGCTCCAGCTCTTGTGCGCGGCGTATTGCGCCAGCATGGCCTGGCGCAAAGCCGCGCCCATCGACGCCTGCCGGCCGGCATCGTTGCGCAGCTTGCGCCGCAGCACGCCGACCGGATCATGCCGCTCCTGGCGGGCGCGGTAGTACCAGCGCTCGAGGGTGGAGACGCCAAAGCGGATCGGCTCACCGGTGATCGGATGATGCCACTCGCGCGCAGCGAGCTTGTCGAGCTCGGGACGCAGTGTGCCCTTCGGCGGCGGCGCCGCCAGCAGCTGGCCCACTACCGAAAAGCGAAAGCGCGCCCATCGTTCGTGGACCCGTGAACTTCGCCTCTGCGTCACGCCGGCACTCCCCAATGTCAGGGAGCAGACCGTAGAACACGCCCTCGGTGGCCGACGACGGGCGTCTTCTGCGGGTCGGCGAAGCCCGTCATGCAGCGTGCATCGCCACGCCTCCGCTGATCGGCAAAAGCAGGCGCAGCAGGGCGATGAGCTGTGCGGCGGCATCGCCCGAAAAACGCTCGATCAGAGAGGCCGGCAGGCGCCCGTGATCCACCGGCGGCATGAACGCGGCTGCCGCCACCCGCCAGAACGGGCTCGCCGCGAAGGCGCTGCGCCACCATTCCCGCCAGCGCGCAATGGTCCGGCGGCTCACGCCCACAAGCTCGCAGAGCTGCCGTGCCGCCGTCGCGCCCTGCCGCATCGCCGCGACCAGCACCACCACGGCGCCGACATAAACCTTGCGGCCGAGGAACCGGAACGACGGCGGCGTCGTGCGCTTGCGACAGAGATCCACGGCGCAGCAGAAGCTCAGGCGCTGGTCGCGCGCTTCGCCGAGCCCGCCCGGGGAGCCGCGCGGCTTGCGGCGGAACCGCGCCGAATGCAGCACGCCGCCACAGCGTGCGCATCCCGCCGTGCGCGCGGCCGCCGCAAGGTCACGGTCGAAGGCGAGGAGAAGCTCGTGGAATCTGGCGTCCGCCAGCAGTGCTCGGTACAAGGAATGTCGTCCTTCTGAAGGTCAAGACCACGATGGCCAAACCCGGACGGAATGATCCCTGCCCCTGTGGCAGTGGCAAGAAATACAAGCGCTGCTGTCTCGCCAAGGACGAGGAAGCCGAGCGCGCGCTCGCCGCCGCCGCCGCGCCGCCGCCAGTGTGGCACATCGGCGACGCCCCCGCCGGCATCGCCGACAGGTTTGCCGAGGGATATGACGAGGATACCGAGTACGCGCTCGCCCTCGCGACCGCATCAAACGCCGCCGTCGACCTCGTCCACGACGGCAAGCTCGACGACGCCGAGCAGGCGGCCCGCGATCTGCTCGAACGCTTCCCCGACGCGCACGACGGCTGGGATCGCCTCGGAATGGTCTACGAGGCCAGGGGAGACAACCAAAAAGCCGCTGACTCCTACCGCAAAGTCATCGACTTCATTCGCGCCCACCCCGAGAACTACGACCCCGGCTTCGAGGAGATCTTCCACAAGCTCGTCAACCGGCTCGACCCCTCAGCCCCGACCTGATCCGCGTCGCTCCCGCGCTCACCCTCCGTGAGGGCGCTGCTCCAGCGCCCATCACAAACCGTGCTCACAATAACAGGAGTGTGCCATCAATTTGCGTGCGCAGGGTTACCGCCCACTTGCGGCTTTTCCAATTTAGGTACTTTCAATAACCGAAGTTGTCACCACACTCATTATCGACGCCGAAGCCTCGGACGATGTGTGTTGCTAAATGCTAAAGAGTCCGTCGATTGAGGCGACCTTCGCAAGCTATCTATCTTGATTGCGTCTTCTCGGCGTGCTCGGCGAGCGTAAGCCATCTCTCGGCCATTTCGATGAAAATGGACTTAAGTTCCGAAGTGCGGGCCGCCTCCGCCAAACGAATGCACTCAGCAGCGTTGTTGCGTAATTGGTCTAAGTTGGGCAAGTCCGCATCCATTTCTATACATATGGGGACTGACCGAGCTTTTTTCCCGAAAAATGATTGCTAGATCAAATTAAGGCAATCACTTGATATTTAAAGAGAAATTACCGCTTGGTGGTGGCGCGGGGCAAACGTCCGGCGGCGCCTGTAAGCGGCCGGCGTATCGGTGCCAGCGCCAGTTGGGCCGCAGCGTCGCCCGATCCGTGGTGAACTTTAAATTGGTCGCGACGGGAAACGGCGGAGCGGCCGGGACGATGCCGAGCATGTAGCTGTGCGTCGCGAAGTCGGCGTGTCGGTATCTGGTCCCGGCGGTTGCCAAGCAGCATGGCTCAGCGAGCAGACGATCTACACCGGGCGGAAGCAGTTCGGGACATTCCATACCGACAACGTGCAACGCCTGAAGCAGCTAGGGCAGGAGAATGCGCGGCTGAAGAAGCTTGTTGCCGAGCGCGACCTCGATATCGAGCTGATGAAGGAGATCAACGCAAAAAAATGGTAGGCGTGCCGGCTCGCCGTGAGCAGGTGGCGTACACGACGGTTCGCGGGCTGTCGCAACGGCGGGCTTGCACGCTTGTCAAGGTCGGGAACTCTACGCTGCATTATCCGACCGGGCAATGAAATGGAACCGTGAAATGGAACCGTGAGGTCGCTGGCGAGTTATCTGGGCAAGACCGGTGACTTGCCATGAACCACGCCCGGATCACCGCGGACTTCAAGACCTACGCTAAGGTCATTTGCGTGGCGGTGGTGGCTGCTGGAATTTTTTTCCCTATCCTGGCACGCCACGCAGGTTGGACGGCAAGCAACGCCCTCGTTGTCAAGGCGGGGAAGCCTTCGACATTTGCCGAGCGGTGGGACAGCGTCATTCGGTGATCTGGACCTCGATCGCCGCAATGTGTGCGGGGAGGCCGTCATGGCGCGGTTCTGGCTCTGGCGTTCGGATAGGCTTTCGCTCAGTTCACCCGGCGAACTGACCGTCTGAGAGTTGCCGCGACGTCGCTCGCGTAAATCGGTCATAGACGGCGTCGGCAACGGCTTTTGGGTCGCCGCTGCGGTGTGGCTTCTCAAAACTTCATCCATCGGAGGAATCTTGGTGATTTCCGACCCTAAAGCGCCGGGAATCATTAAGTTTTCTTAGGTTGTCCCTGCTCAAAAATCCGAAGCGCTGGAAAAGCTTAGGGATTTCCTGGGGATGACCATACGATTGTGGGCTTGGTCACGATCTTATCCACCCTCTTTTCCGCGCTCTCCTTCCGCCTTCGTAGCCGAGCCTCCCTGGAACTTGAGTCTCATAGGCCCTTCCGCATAAAACGCGATTCGTTGTCGTGCATCGCACTCCCACCACGATGTCAAAAAACACATGCGTCACATTCCCCCAGGCATCGACTCGTGCCTGAAATAGGCGCACACTGTCGACGATCGAGACGCCACCGCAAGGCGTTCGAGTTTCCATCGTCGAACTTTATAACCGGACCCGTTGAGCGTCCCTTTCACTCGCACCGGAACATGCCGGGCGAAGGGAAAGCACATGTCCATTCATCCATCCGCGCCTGCGTTGAAGATGACCTCCACATGCCAAGAATGTGGAAGTGAAATGAACGTCAGCGCAGTAACGCCCACCATGTTCAGGACCGGGTATGAAGATATTACGTACAGGTGCAGCAAGTGCGGCGCCACGCAAATGCAATCGATCGACACACGCCCAGTCGACGCGCTTCGGTCGGCTCGAGCAGTCGCGCCATAAACACGAAGCTATTGCGGTCGGCTCGCACTGCCGGGCTCCAGGGGGGGCTCCAGGGAGAGGGGGATCTCCCGCAGCCTGGCGGTGGCGCTCGCCGGCAGAGCCTCGTTAGTCCTCCTGGAAATGTCGAAAGAATCCCCGGCTTCTAAAGAACACCTGCTCGCCATCGCCCAATCGTGGCTGTCACTCGCCGCCATAGAAGACCAGCTCACTGTCATGGCGGATCGAGCTGAGCGGGAATCCGAAATCACCTAATCTGCCGCGCCCCACGACGAACCCCCAAACCCCCGCTCAATAACGCGACGCCTACTCATCGCACTTCTTCACACATTCGGAGTGAGGGGGTACGAGTGTACCGACGACAAACGCGCTGTTCCTCGTCACACCTCGTGTGACATTGCTTCAATGACTCCCCCACCTTCGGAGCCGCCCATGTGTCCTTGGTGGATAATAGTACCGAGGTAACCAAAACAGCCAGCCCACAAATTTCCGGTATAATTCCTTTGATCATTGTCGTGCCTCCCTCTCTTCTCGTGATCCAAGATTCCACAGATGAACTCGATAGCATTCGGGTGGGGTACGCGGAAGCCAAAAGGCAGCGTCCGAAATGTGGCGCAACATTGTGCTCAACACCGCCTAATCCGCCGGTCCCTCCAACCACCCGCCACCGGCGGGCTCGGCTGCTGCTTAGCGGTACTTCTCGGGTATTTGGTCCCCAACTCATAGAATATCGGATACCGAAATTCACAAAAAAAGATCGAGATCCGAATCAGCGAACGAGAGGGCCATGCCAGACGGCGTGAGCTGTGAGCCTGGTCCTCTAGGTGCCCACATGAACTGGGGTGAGCGGCGCCGTAGAAGACGACCGAGCAGCGGAAAGTCCGGC
>DATNNK010000064.1:0-21281 GCA_035601875.1 Casimicrobiaceae bacterium
CGAACGAGCCAGACCGCGGGCTGGCCCTTGTTCTGCGTGATCGCGGATGCGGGGATCGCGGCGGCCGGCGTGTCGCCAGTGGGGCGCTCGACGATGAGCCTCGCGCTCGCGCCGAGCGGCAGCGCCCTCGGGGTCGCGGGCTTCAGGCGAGCGCGGAACGTGCGCGTCGCCGAAGCAGCTTGCGGCGCGAGCTCGCGCAGCACGACGTCGAACGGCTGATCAGGCGCGCTCGTGAGCACGGCCTTGTACCGCGACGCCTTGAATGGCGACAACTGGTCCTCGGGCACGTTGACGACGATCTCCGGCTCGACGTCCTTCGCGATCGAGACGATCGGCTGCCCTTCGGGCACAACTTGGCCGACCTCGAACTTCACACTGGTGATTACACCATCCTGCGATGCGCGCAGCGTCGTGTACTCGAGGCGATTGCGCGTGAGGTCGCGCTGTCGCGCGTCGGCTTCCGCGGTGGCACGCGTCGTTTGCGCGCCGCTCTGCGCTTTCTCGTCGTCGGCAGGGCTGACTGAACCGTCCGCCTTCAGCGCGTTCAGGCGCTGGCGATCCGACTCCGCCTGCCGTGCCTGCGCCTGCGCGGCGGCGAGCTGTTGTTGCGCGGCTTCAACCGCCAGCTTGTAATCGGTGGCGTCGAGCACGGCGATCACGTCGCCTTGCCGCACTTTCTGACCCACGTCGACCTTTCGGCTCACCACCTTGCCGCTGACGCGGAAAGCCTGGTCGACCTCATAGCGCGCCTGCACGGAGCCGAAGTAGCGGTCCGTTTCCTGCGTCTTGTCGTAGCGGAGCTCGGTCGTGCGGACCATTCGAAGCGGCTCCGGAGCGGGCTTCGACGAACAGGCCGCGAGCAGAACGACCAGAATGGACAGAGTGAGATGGGGTTTCACGGGGTTTCCTCGTACGGGGCTAAAGGGATTCACGAATTGGGCCTGCGCAAGGCGCTTGCGGCGGGGGTGACGGCAGAGGGCTCGAAAACTTCCCAGCCACCGCCCAGCGCCTTGTACAGTTGGACGCTGTCGAGCAGCGCTTGCGTGTTGGCGTCGTGCGCGTCGACGCGTACTGCCAGACGCACGCGCTGCGCGTCGAGCAGCGGCAGCAGGTCGATCTGGCCGCGGTCGTATAGCGATTGCGCGCGGCCGAGCGCGGCGTCGGCGGAACCCGCAGCGCTCTCAAGCAACTGCGCGCGTTGACGTTGCTCATGGAGCGCGACGAGCGCGTTCTCGACGTCCTCGAGCGCGCGCACGATCGCGTCTTCGTAGCGGAGCACGGCCTCGCGCTGGCCGCTCTCGGCGACGTCGTTGATCGCTTGGGTCCGCCCTGCGTTGAACACGGGCATCGCGAGCAGTGCAGCGACATTGCTGAAGCGCGCCGCGCCGAGCGCGACGCCGTTGACATCAAGGCCCTCGCGGCCGAACGCGGCGTCGAGCACGAGCCGCGGAAACCATTCCGCCGCGGCCTGTTGCCTGCGCGCGTTCGCGCCGTCGAGTTGCGCCTTGGCAGCGAGTAGGTCGGGACGCCGCTGTAACAGTGCAGCCGGTTGTCCTGTACGCGCGATTGGAAGCGTGAGGTCGCCGCGCGAAACGGCAATGCTCGAAGCGTTGAACGCCTGGTCGCCGATCAGAACCGCGATGCGGTGACGCGACACGGCGGCGAGCGTTTCGAGCGGCGGTATTGCCGCGCGGGCTTTCGACGCTTCGGTTTGCGCGCGCTCGACGTCGAACGGCGTCGCGAGGCCGACGCGATGCCGGGCGGTCACGAGGCGGAGCGTTTCGTCCTGTGCGGCCGATATCGCGCGCAAAGTGTCGAGCTGGCGCAACGCGCCGACGAGGGTGAAGTAGTTGGTCGCAACGTCGCTCACCACGAGCAGCCGCACACCGCGCGCCGCGTGCTCGGTCGCGAGCGTGTCGGCGGCCGCGGCAGCAGCGCCAGCACGCAGCCGCCCAGCGATGTCGACCTCCCAGGAAACGTCGAGGCCACCTTGCCAACCCTTGGTGTCGGGAACCGCTTGTTGGAGGGAGGAACTGTACCCGGTTAGGCGATCGAAGCCGCCGGCCTGAATGCCGACGCTCGGATAGAGCCCTGAGCGGCTGATCGTCTCGCCGGCTCGGGCTGCGCGCACACGCTCGGATGCGATCTTGACATCGCGGTTTTCGCGCGCTGCCCGACGAACGAGATCCGACAGCACAGGGTCGCCGTAGCTGTCCCACCATGCGGCCTCGACCTCGGCGTCGGTCGTCGCTGATGCGGCGAATCGCGGAGGCACGTCGACCGAGGGCTGGAGCACCGGCGTTGCGCATCCGACCAGAGCGAATGCGAGCAACGCCGCGAGCGTGGCCGCGATGTCGCGCTTCGATCTGCGACCATCGTGGACAGCGTGCAGCGTCGCGTTGAGCGGGTCGCATGGCGCCGACGCCCGATCGTCTTCACGTGCGGCACGCGTCGGGCTGCTAAGACGGCGGTTAGGTTCGGCGAGCCAGGATGAGTCGGCAAGGAGTGCAGGTAGCGGCATTGGGTTCGCTCTGTGTGAGTTTCGATATGGCATCAGCGTAAGAGAAGCATTCGGCGGAGTCGTGAGCGAAACGTCGGCATTCCGTGGGGATTTGGTGAGCCAGGGGAGACGTCGCCGCGAACACGTCTCGCAGCCGCCTCGCAATCGGTACCCGGAAAATTCCATGCGTGACGCTCAGCCAACAACCAACTACACCGCGGCGCGCATCGACTTGAGCTCGGTCCGGCACGCCTCGCCAAATGTTTTCAGCGGATCGGCGCGTTCCGAACGCGCCAGATCGCGTATTTCGTCGAGCGTAAGGTTTCGCGAGAAATATTGGTCGGTGATTCGCGTCAGCAGGTGGTCTGCCGCCGCGAGAACGGGTTGGGATGCGCAGAGTCGGATGCGGTTGAGCAGCGCGTACAACAACAACAACTTCTCCGGCGTGTCGAGCGTGTGCGTGAACGCATCCATCAACAGCTTCGCGCACTCCGCGATGAATTCGCCGTAGAGCGTCTCCCTTTTGCTCATCTCGAGCCGAGTGAGCTCGCGCCTGCTCACCGTCTTCTGGGTGATCCAGGCGGTCGCGACGGTCGCGGAGCCGCCGGCGAGCGACCCGAGCACGCCTGCCATCACGGTGAAAATCGCGCTATCCATCGCTTACGCGGGCGGCCACTTGCCGAGCAGATCGGCGAAGCGGCTGCGCAGCTGCTCGATCGCGTGCGCCTCGATCTCATCGGTTTGCGCCTCCCCGACTGCTTCCACGGACTTCTTCCGAATCGCGAAATAGAGCATCAGCATGTCGCGTAGCTTGGCGAAGGCGGTCGGGTTGGATGTTCCGCACACGGAATCGTCCTTCCGCAGCACGCGCTCGATGACGCCGTGGTCGAGGATTCTTACCCGACAGAGCAGGCAGAGCCTTCCGATCTCGCGGTCGAGCTCGTTGATGTTCTTCACCCACCGGGCGATCTCGAGATCGTTCGTTTGTGCGCTCATGTTGCTGTGTCGCCGGATTGGCGTCGTGGGCGTGACGGCGATCACCAAAGGCTCGGCATCCGGCGACCTCTCCTGGTTCACAGCATCGAGGTCCCTTGCAATGGATTCGACCAGCTCGCGGGCTGATTTGAATTCGTGTTGGCGACCGGTCACGAGGTTTTCGATACGGCCGGCCAGCGCATCGGGCTGAGCGTCGCCGCGCACTTTCACCACATAGGCTCGTCGCGTCGGGTACTTGGATTCCGCGTTCAGTGTCATGGCTGCGATGGTGTTATTGGTTCAGCGTTTCCACCGAAACGCGGTTCGACGCTCGCGTCGTCGCCGACGGCGATTTCATCGAACGTACGATTGCGGAGGACCTCGAGGTCGGAGGAGTTGTTTGTCACGATGGAGTCCTGATCGTCATTGAGCCGGGAGTTCGGCCATTGATGTAACGTTGAAGTCGATGTGGCCCAGTTTGAGCGCGGAGCGGTCGAAGGTTGTCAGCGAAACATCCGCGTTTCGTCGGACTTGCATGCCGATCTGTGATCGGGCGCAAGCCCCAGCTCGCAGTCGCGCTACCCGACGGCACGCTGCATTTGACGCGCGTCGTCGGCACCGATCCCGAATCGGACATCGCACTGCTGCACTCGATCGCGTTCGCTCCGAGGGACGACCTCCAAGGCGGCCTGCTCAACTGCTCCGCGAACGGGTTCGCCATGGATGTGTCGTGCCATTCGTTCGTGCACATGGCGAAGCTCGCCGCGCCGCTGATGCGCGACGGCGGCACGATGTTCGCGATGGCGTATCACGGCGCGAACAAGATGGTGCCGACCTACAGCGTGATGGGACCGGTCAAGGCCGCGCTGGAAGCATGTTGGCGCTACCTCGCTTACGAGCTCCGTCCGAAGGGCATCCGGGTGCACGCGATCTCGCCGGGACCGCTCAAGACGCGCGCGGCCTCCGGCATCAACGACTTCCAGTTGCTGCTGCACGAAGCCGAGCAGCGTGCACCGCTGGGCAAGCTCGTCGACATCATGGACGTCGGCTACTCGTGTGGGTTCCCGTCGACGCCGTATGCGCGCCCACGTCGGGCGCGACGCTCTATTTCGACGGCGCCGTGAACATCATGGCCTGAGCCGGTTGTGCCGGGCAGCCAGCTTCGCTTACCTGCGCGTCGCCTTATCGATCAGCGCGCGCGCCTTCGCGACTGCCGTTGTATCGCTCGCTTCCGGAAGCAGATCCACAAGCGCCGCAAGCGTGTGTCGATCTTCAGCCGTCGCACCCTGGTGATCGCAGAGTTCGACCACGGCGATCAACTCGAGCCACGGCGCCTTTTGCGCCCGGGCCTCGGTGATAGCGCGCCGAACCGAGCGCTCGGCGGCTTCGCGCTCGCCACGACCACGAGCGATCGCGGCCTCCATGAGGTAGAGCTGCGGCAGATACACGCGCTCGCCCGTCGTGTCCGCGAATTGCAGCGCTTCGTCGAGCTCGCGTTGGGCGGCGTCCCAGTTGCCGGACAGCACGAGGGCTTCCGCCGCATATCCACGCACCTCGCTTCCGCCCGCAAGCATCCCTAGCTGGGCATTTTCTTCGTATGCCTCTTTGATCGAGCGGTAAGCATCGAGCGGGTGTCCCGTTCGGGCGTCCGCCCAAGCGCGAAACCACCGACATGCCGTTCGACCGTGAGCGAGCGCGAATTCGTCCACGAGCGCTTGCATTTCATCCGCAAGAGCGGCCACTCGTTCGGGGTTGCCGAGTCGCACCTCGAGCATCGCGCCGTGCCAGATTGCGACAAGCCGCGCCATGGGCCATCCCCGATCGCGAGCGCGGGCATGTGCGCGCTCCACGCACGCGCGCGCCTGCTGAACCAACCCGAGATGGACGAGTGGGTTGGCAAGCAAGCCGAGCAGCGCGACCTGCGGATCCACGAGGAATTCACCAGGACCGACGTCCAACCGCTCGGCAAGCGCGAGCCCGCGCTCCAACCATGTCCGGGCGGTGCACGAACGGCCCTGAAGCTGATCGACCTCCCCATGAACGGTGCACGCGGTCGACAGAAGCACTAGGTCGTTGGTGGCCGATCCGAGCGCTTCCGCCCGATCCGCGACCGCGAGCGCTTCCGAATATTCCGCGCGCAGGCAAAGCATCCACCCGAATCCGTGCACCAGGCGCCCCAACATCGGATGCTGCGGAGCTTCGCCGAGCAGCGAGTATGCTCGCTGGAGCGCGCTCTTGGCCTCGTCGCCGGCGCCGAGCACTCGGGTGGCGGCAAGACCGTGAAGCGTTTCGAGGGTGATTTCCAGCGCGTTGCGTTCGGAAGCGTCCGCCGCCTGCCCGAGGAGGGACGAGGCACGTTCGATGATCCTCATGCACTCGTCCGCGCTGAAGTGCGCAAGAGCGGCTTCTGCGGCTTCGGCGTAGTAGCGCACGGCAGCCGTTGCCTCGGCAGCTCGCTCGAAATGCATGGCTAACTCGGCCGCGGCGACCGGCACTCCTGCGGCGCGCTCGCGTTCGAGCGCGGCGCCGATTCCCCTGTGAAGCTTGATAAGGCTCGCCGCCGCGGTGCGCTCGTATTGCACCTGGCGGAACAGCGCGTGCCTGAAGGAATACGACGACTCTGCCAGCCCACTGCTTTCCTCGGCATGCGCCCCGACAAGCCATATTTGCTCGCGCACAAGCTTGTCGCAGATGTCACCAACCGACGCAGGGTCCCGCTCGAGCGCCGCCGCGATTGTATTGACGCGGAACTGGACGCCGCAAACGGCCGCTGCCGAAAGCACCGTGCGCTCCCCGTTCTCGAGCTTGGCGATGTAGTGCTCGATGATCGCCGCAAGGTTCTCGGGCACGGCGATTTTCGCCACTTGCTCGGGGTTAACGCGGCCGCCGCCTTGAGCGGCGCGCGCGCTTATCTCGCTCGTGATGAATGCGACGAACAGCGGCAATCCATCGGTGCGCCCGTGCAACGCGCGCGCGAACACTTCGTCGCCGGCGATCGATGGCGATCGTTTCGCCAGGTATTCGGCGACCTCTGCTTCGGAGAATGGGTCCAGAACGATCTCCTCGCACAGCCCATGGAGCCGCAGCTCGCGCCGCAGTGGATTGAGCGGATGATCGAGCGCCACCACCTCGGTTAGACGAAAGCTTGCGAGCCACATGAGGCGCGCGTTGCCCCGCCGTCGCGCGACGTAGTCGATCAGCTGGATCGTCGAGCGATCGCTCCAGTGCAGGTCCTCGGTCACAAGCAACAACGGCCGGCGCTCGCTCGAGCGATCGAGAAGCTCGCCCATCTCGCGCAGCATCCGATCCGGAGAGACACCAGTGAGGTCCCGCCGTAGAGCGTCGCGCTCCTCGGGGGTGCTCAACCACGGCAGCTGCAGGAGCCAGGTGGGCGCGACCGCACGCAGCAACGGCACGAGCGTGCTGTCAATGCGGCACAGCCCCGACAGGGCTTCAAGAACGGGTAGGTAGGGCTCGCCGCTGCCGTATTGATCGACACATTGGCCGCGGATGCAAAGAGCATCACCTAGACCCGCAATGAAATGCTCGATCAGCGTCGTCTTGCCGATACCCGGCTCACCCAAAACCCACACGACCCTGCGTGTGCCCGCGCACGCGAGATCCCAATTCGTGCGGAGTCGCGAAAGGGCTTCCGCGCGCCCGGTGAACGAGGGCGACTCGGTGGAGCGGCTTTGTGGAACGACTGCCGATACCGGCGGCGCCACAACTATCGCGCTGGTGGCCGCGATGAAGCGGTAGCCTCGCCGCGATACGGTCTCAATGAAGCGCGGCTTGCGGGCGTCGTCGTCGAGCGCCGTCCGCACCTCGCTGATCGCGGTTCGCAACACCGAGTCCGTAACGTACTGGTGGCCCCATACCTGATCGAGCAGCGCGTTGGTGGTAAGCAGGGACCCGGGTTGCCGCGCGAGCGCGCACAGCACCCCGAATGGCGTCGGCGCGACAGCGACAGGAGTCCCGTCGCGCAGCAAGCGCGCGTTCGCCTCGTCGAGCTCGAAGCGATCGAAGCGGAGCTGTACCGGGTTCGAGCCGGCCAACCCTTGCGTGTGGTCGGTTCGTTCAGGCACTTGGATCCCCCGGGTTCGCAGAGCGCCCGCGATGGCAACCGCCGCCCGATCGGATGACAGCGGCGTGCTTCGGGCAGAGACGACGTAGAAGCAATTATTTCAGCACAAAACCGCCCGCGGTGCCAGAAATGATAACCAGCCGCGGCGCACGGGCCGGCGGGTGGACAAGCGGCTTACGTGAACCCGGACGCACGTTCCCTCGCGAAGGCGAACGATCTAGTTGAGCCACATCAGCGTCCCGTCGGGTGGCGCGGACTTCCAGCGGCTCATAGCGCTGCCGAATCGCTTCAAAACGGCGGGCCGCGCGTGGAATCGCTCGTCGCCTCGAACGCCGAACAGATATTTTCGGACGTTGGCCTGAGTCGCGCCAAGTTCGTCAACACGATGACGCCTATACCAAAGTCGTAGTCCAGTGACGCGCTAATCCATTGCGCGTAAGCGCTCGTAGTAGAGCGCATTACGGTCGTGCAATGGCGCCGTTTCGACAACTCGCCTACGCTGAAGTCAAACATTCCGGGAGCGACATGAGGCGCAAGAACATCACTTTGACCACCGAGCAGGATATCGAGACCGCGTGCAAGTGGATGGATCGGCGAGAGCGTGACGCGGAACTCGGAGACGAGATCGCCGACTGCGACGACGACGAGCGCGCGCTGCTCATCCAAGCACGCTCGCGTCAGTTCGACGACGTTGGGTAGCCTTGTCCACACGGCGTGCAGGCGCTCGCATCAACCAAACGCTACGAAATTACGACAGTTCGCCGACAACTCGCCGACAACTCGCCTCGCACGCCAAGTTAAGGTACGAGCAACGGCTCAACAAATGGAGAACATGAAATGGACGACGAATTTGGAATGATTGCGCCGAAGCACGCCGCGAGCTCCAGAAGTCCGTGGCCGCAACAGCGCGCAGCGGTCGCTACCCCCGAGGAGATCCGCTATGCCCAGCAGCTATGGCTGCAGATCCGCGAATCATATCTCAGCCGACGCGACCCGCCGCCTTCTCTCGATGACAGGCGTGGATTAACCGGCAACCAGCAAGCAGATGTGCAATCGCCAATCGCGTTGGGCGCGCCCTACCCGGCATGAACCGCATGTCGCCCGCATAGCAAAGGGGAGAGTGAAATGACGAAGCAAAACCAGGCAGAGTTTGCAGCATTGCGAATGCGCGAGCCGACGGCACCGAGTCTCGGCCGGCAAGCGGCAATCGCATCTTCGGCAGCCGTCCAAGCTCGGATCGCGGAATCATTCGAGGAAACTGCCGCCGCCGACAATACCTTTCACGTCTGGCGGAACCAGCACCTCGTCCCCGCCCACAATCGATCAATCGATTTCACCAACGAAGTGCGGGTTCCCACCGGCAAACGCGCCGTCATCGAAGTTGTGACAGCAACGATTTCCATTCCGGATGGAGAAGACGTTCAATTAAGGATGTCCACAAGCCTCGGTCCCGCGGCTTACGACATCGATTTCTGCCTGGCTCTACAAGGGCAAATGAGAGGACGGCAAATACTTGTCGCCACGGAATGTAGGCACGTCTATTCCGACTGTCTAATCGAATTCAACGTCGGCCGGGATAATGCGCAAACGGAGGGTGACGCATTCATCGGCGTTTCCGGGTACTTCACTGACGCATGGCATGACAGGTGAACACCTTAATCGCCAACCGCGCGTTCTCGCCAGTCGCAACCTGATCCGCGCCCGTTGGACCTTACGAAGGTGCGAGCGGCTTTGGCGATCCCACTCGGCGAGCGTCAACGGGACGGCACCGTCAAATTGAGCGATTGTGTGCAGATTGAAGGCGCACAATCTTCCAGCCTCGCCACCGTCTTCAAATAGGGTCCTGCCTACTTCAGCTGTGTGCTCATCTCCGGGGCAGCGCGCCCGTTATCGTTTGCCATTCGCCAAAGCGCTTACGCATTGCCTGCCGATAGCAACAAGCACGCAGTCGATGGCGACAAGGGCTAAATGGTTTGCGACTTGGGCATGCACGGACAAGAAACGCTGCGCATCGACTTGAATCGTCTCATTCTGCGTTCGCGTTCTCGCGTCGATTGATGGGATATAGCCAGATCAACCAGGGCCTGCGAGATGCCGGTCAGATTTCCGCTAGGCGTTCCGCCTGACTGATCGGCGCTTGCGTGGCGTTAGCGCCGCCGCGGCCGGGTGCGTAGTCGCCTTCCTTCGCGGTGAGCGCGCAAGCGTTTCGGCGAGCAGACCCTCCGGGAGGGTCTCGACCGCCTGCAACGGCCGTTTCGCGATGCGCTCGGCCGACTTGGCATCGACACCGAGAGCACGCAGCGCCGCTGCGGCCGTCTGTTCGGCGAAGTCGGCTTCGCAATCGGGCTCGAGCATGCAATGCGTCGCGCCCAACACGGAGCCCGCAACGATGTTCAGGGCCAGCCCGATCGGCATGCGCTTGAAGCGGCCTTGACGAATGCCCGCGTTCAGGTCCCTGCGCACAAAGTCCAGCAGGATGTCCGGCCCCCGGGCGTCAGGCCATCCCAGCCGTACGAGGAAGCTCGCGACCACGGGTTGGTGGATGGACAGTCGCGAGACCAGCCGGATGCCGCAGGCCACCCGCTCCGCCGGGTCCTCGTAGCCGAGCACCACCGGTTCAGCCATGCGGATCAGCTCATTCGCAATCTCGAGGGCCAGTTCGCGCACAAGCACTTCGGGCGACGGGAAGTACTTGTAGAAGGTTCCTCGCGACACCTCGGCGGCGGAGATGACGTCGTCGATCGACATCGCCGCGGGCCCCTTCTTGGCGACGAGCTGGAGTGCCGTGGTCAGCAGGCGCAGGCGCATGCGCTCGCGCCGCTCGGCTGCAACTCGGGGACGGTGGTCCAAGGTTTCCATGAGGTCGGATTGTGCCTTGTTCGGAATAGGTGAAAGCGACGATTTTGTCAAGTTGCACATATTTGTCGTTTTGACTATTGCGTCATGATGACATATATGTCATTATGACGCCATATCGACACGCGGGCTGACCAGCCGGCCTCAGCCCGGTGCCGATTCCCCAACTGGAACCAAGGAGACCTGATGCATCGACTTTCGCGCGCCCTCCCGGTCGTCATCGTGTTCGCCGCGTCGGCGTTTCACGGTACGGCGGAGGCCATCAACGGCGCACAGCCTGGCGGCAACGGGATCAAGAACGCCGCGATGGGTGGCGCATCGATCGCTCTGCCGCTGGATGCCGTTGCCGCTGCTAACAACCCCGCGGGGATGGCCTTCGTGCCGACCTCCGCAGTGCTTGGCGTGCAGGTTTTCCACGGGCAGTCCTCGGCCGACTATCTGCTCCCCGGCAACCGGCTCGAGAACGAGCAGACGGTTCCGGCGCCTGAAGGCGGGTTCAACCAGCAGCTCTCCCCCGCGTGGACGGTCGGGATCAGCCTCGCCGGAGGTGGTGCCGGCTCCGACTACGGTCAGCCCGCTTTGCCGGTGCCGGGTGCGGGCAATGCAAAGACGCAGCTGCGGATTGCAGAGTTCATTCCCACCGTCGCCTGGAAGCCGCGCGAGGACGTGGCGCTTGGCTTCGCGCTCAACCTCGCCTACGAGCAGTTCGAAGCCGATGGCGTGGTCGTGCCGGCGCCCGTTCCGGGCGGACTTGCCCCGCTACCCAGTCACGGTAAGCAGTCCGCCATCGGCATCGGATGGCGCGCGGGTCTCCTGTGGAAGCCGGCCACCGAGTGGTCCGTTGGCGCAAACGTGAAGTCGCGCACGCGCATGGGCAAGCTCGCAGGCTACGACCAGGACCTGCTTGCCTACAGCGAAGGGCGCCTCGATGTACCGGCCCAGTACGGCGTCGGCATCGCATGGCAGGCGACCCATGGGGTCACCTTGGCCGCCGACTGGCTGCGCATCCTTTGGGGCGAACTGAAGGTGATGCAGGACCCGAACGGGTTCCAATGGCGCAACCAGCCGGTGTTCCGCATCGGCGCTGCATGGGATCTCGACGACCGCTGGACGCTTCGCGCCGGCTACAGCCGCAACCGCGGCCAGATCGACAGCACGCGCACCGTGCAGAACCTGCTCGTCCCCTCGATCAACGAAGAGGCCTACACCGCTGGCTTCAGTTGGCGCGCCAGCAAGAACACAGAGTTCAACCTGGGCTACGAGCTGAACCCGCGCACCACGCTGACTGGCACCGGCCCCAGCGCCGGCACCTCCCTGACGAGCAAGGTCCAGATGTTCCTGCTCGGCTATCACTACACGTTCTGAAGCGAGGCCCACCGTGAAAGATTCCACCGCAGTGCTTCGGCAGCCCGAGTCGACCCCCGAAAGCCGGCTGCGCGCCGATGTGCAACGACTGCCGCGGCCACCGGCCCTCGGGCGCGCCATCGAGCTGGCCTTCCTGCGCTGGGAAAAGCGCCGGCTGGCGCCCACGGAACGCTTCTGGCGCAATTTCGGCTTTCAAATCGTCAGCGCAACGCCGCAGCGTCTCGTGGCCCGGGGCGCGGGGGCGGCAGCCTGCATCGCCATCGCCGAGGGTGGACGCGAGAACCGCTTCATCGGCCCCGCGTTCCTCATGTCGGCCGACACCGATCTGCACCGCTACGTGGAGCAGCTGGGGGCGCGCTGGCTGCCGCTCGACCGGCTGCCGGCGGGCGGCCGCGGCGTGGAGCTGTTCGACCCCAGCGGCCGCAGCGTCTGGCTGCTGCAGGATCAGCGGCGCGTCGAACCCCTGCCACTGCGCGAGGCGGTCACGCCGGCCACCAACACGGCGCAGGACACGCCCCGCGTGAATTGCACGGTGCGCACGCCCATCGAGCCGGCCCGCATCGCGCGGCTCGGCCACGTGGTCCTGCAGACGGTGGACTTTGCGCGCATGGCCGAGTGGTACCTGCGCATGCTGGGGCTGATTCCCACCGATGTGCAGTACCTCGCCGATGGCAGCCCCAGTCTCGCGTTCTGCCGCCTCGACCTCGGCACCCAGCCGGCCGACCACCACACGCTCGTGATCGTGGGCGGCATCGAGGACAAGGTCGAGCACAGTGCCTACGAGGTGCTGGACCTGGACGCGCTCGGACAGGGGCAGCAGGTGTTGCGCGCCGAGGGCCACCGGCACATGTGGGGCATCGGTCGCCACCTGCTCGGCAGCCAGCTCTTCGACTATTGGTTCGACCCCGACGGCTTCGAGTACGAGCACTACACGGACGGCGACGTCTTCACCGCGGACTTCGAGACCGCCTACTCACCGCTCGAATTCGGCGGCATCTGGGCCTGGGGCGCCGACGCGCCCGCCTCGATGAAGCCGAGGAAGAACCTGCAAACCCTGCTGCGCCTGCTGAAGCTGATGCGCCGCAAGGCGATCACGCCGCAGCGGCTGAAGCTCATGAGCGCGGCACTCGATGCGCCAGCGCGCCCTTGGCTCTAACTCTCACCCGGACCACACTCATGTCACGCACGATCATTCGCTACGCCGAAGACGGCACGCCTCGATGGGGCGTTCTATTCGGGCGCCACATCGCCCCCCTGCAAGTCCATGCGCTCAACACCGGCGAGCTGCTTACCGGTCATTGGGAACTGCTGTGGGCGATCGAGCCCGCGAACGCCGTGGTGCCGCTCGAGCGTGTCCAGGTTCTTTCGCCGGTGACACGCGACCAGCAGTTCATCTGCCAGGGCGTCAACTACCGCAGCCACATCGCCGAATCGGGCCTGCGCGTCGAAAACTTCCCCTTCAACACCCTCTTCACGAAGGCGCCCTCGTGCATCACGGCAGCCGATGCGCCAGTCGTCCGACCTGCGCATGTGCAGTTGCTCGACTACGAGATCGAGCTCGGCCTGGTGTTGCGCAGGCCGGTGCCGGCGGGCACGCAGGTCGGCCGAGACGACCTGCCGCAGTGGCTGGCCGGGGTGACGATCGTCAACGACCTGTCGGCACGAGACGTTCAATTGCCGCAGGGCCAGTTCTACAAGGGCAAGAGCTATCGCGGCTTCGGCCCGGTCGGGCCCGCGCTGGTGCTGCTGACGCCGCAGGAATGGGCGCGCTGGCCCGAACTGCACATGCGCCTGGCCGTCAACGGCCAACCGCGGCAGGACGCCTACTGCGCCGAGATGATCCACGGCCCCGCGGCCACGCTGACCGAACTCGCGGCGCTGCAGGACCTGCACCCCGGCGACCTGATCGCCACCGGCACGCCGGCGGGCTGCGCCGTGCGCGCCCCCGGCAAGCTGGCGATGTTCATCCTCAAGCACCTGCTCACCGACGCCGGCAAGTGGCGGATGTTTATCCGCAAGGGCCTCGCCAACCCGGCCTACCTGCGCCCGGGCGACCGCATCAGCGCATCGATTCGCACCGACGACGGTGCGATCGACCTCGGCGAACAGACGACCTCTATCACCGCACCATGAGCACGCCATCCTCCCCTCTTACGGTGCCGCAGCTCGAGACCGACGTGCTGCTGGTCGGTCTCGGCCCGGTCGGCGCCGCGCTGGCCAATCTGCTCGGCCGCTACGGCGTGCGCGTGCTGGCGATCGACAAGGCGACCGCCATCTTCGACAAGCCGCGCGCGATCGCGCTCGACAACGAGGCACTGCGCATCCTTCAACTGGCCGGCGTGCGCGACGGCGAGTTCGAGACCGTCGCGATTCCCCAGGTGCAGTACCGCTCCCCGCTGTTCGGCCGCTTCGCCCGCATCAATAGCGCCGGCATCATCGACGGCCACCCAGCGCTCGTCACCTTCTACCAGCCGGAGCTCGAGCGGCTGCTGCGCGCCAAGCTCGCGCAGTACCCCGGCATCGAGGTGCGCCTCGGCAGCGAGCTGGCGGACTTCGTAGACGATGGCCGCTTCGTTCAGGCACGGCTGAAGGACGCCGCCGGCAACGAGACCCCCGTGCGCGCACGCTACTTGGTCGGCACCGACGGCGCGAACTCGCTGGTGCGGCGTGCGCTCGGGCTGGAATTCGAGGGCCGCACCTTCCAGCAGGACTGGCTGATTGTCGATGCGCTCGACGTGCCCGACCCGATCGACCACGTCGAGTTCACCTGCGACCCGCGGCGCCCGTCACCGCGCATGGTGGCGCCTGGTGGACGGCAACGCTGGGAGTTCATGCTCCGCCCCGGCGAGCGGCCGGAAGAGATGGAGCGGCCGGAGTCGGTGCGGCGGCTGCTCGCGCCGTGGTGCGACAGCCAGCGCATCCGGATCGAACGCACGGCCGTCTACCGCTTCCATGCGCGCGAGGCGAAGCGCTTCTCCAAGGGCCGCTGCTTCCTCGCCGGCGACGCAGCGCACATCACCCCGCCTTTCGCCGGCCAGGGCCTGGTCGCCGGGCTGCGCGATGCGGCCAATCTGGCCTGGAAGTTGGCCTGGGTCGTGCGCGGCCAGGCCGGCGAGCAAGTGCTCGACAGCTACGACACCGAACGGCGGCCGCACGCCAAGAAGATCATCCGCCTGGCGCTCCTACTCGGCGCGCTCGTGATGCCGCAGAACCGCGCCGCCGCGTTCGCCGTGCACGGGCTGATGAGCCTGCTGCGCGTGCTGCCGGCCGGCCGCGCGCTGTTCGAGGACCTGAAGGTCAAGCCGCAGAACACCTTCGATGAGGGCCTGTTCTGGCGCGTGCGCGGCAGCGAGCGGCTGCGTGCCGGGGCCATGCTGCCCCAAGGCTGGGTGCGACCGGCCACCGGCGGCGGGCCGCTGCTCAGCGACGACGCGCTGGGCCTGCAATGGGCGCTGATCGGCTTTGGCGTGGTTCCGTCGGCCGGCATGCCGGCCGAGCTGTTGCAGCGCTGGCAAGCGGCGGGCGGACGGGTGTGGCAGTGGTGCCAGCGATCGCAGGGCCTGCACCTCGCGCCGCCGGCGCAGCGGCTGGAAGCGCTCGACGAGGCGCTGTTGCCGCGCCGGGTTCCGCTCGGCTGGATCGCGATCGTCAGGCCCGACCGCTGCGTGCTGGCCGAAGGGCCGGCCTCCGAAGGCGAGACGATGCTGCGGCGAGCGCTCGATCGCCTCGCGCCGCCGGCGTTGTCGACCGCGGCGACAGGGCCGACACCCGCCTACCCCATCCAGGAGGTGAAACATGCGGCGTGAGCTGGCATCCGCCGAGGCCGCCTCGCCACCGCGCCTGGCCGTGCGCAACGTCGAGATGCCCCAGCCCGGCACGGGCGAGGTGCTGGTGCGCGTGCAGGCCACTTCGGTGAACCCGATCGACGTCAAGCGTGCAGCCGGTTACGGCCGTCGCCTGCTGGCGCTCAAGGGCGCGGCGCGCTTTCCGCTTGTGCTCGGCAACGACGTCGCGGGCGTCGTCGAATCCATCGGCGCCGGCGTGACCCGGCACAAACGTGGGCAACGCGTATTCGGCCTGGTCGGCACGGGCCGGGCGGGTGGCGCCCATGCGTCGCACGTCGTGGTGCCGCAGGACCTCTTGCTGCCCGCCCCGGACGACGCGGATCCGACCGCGCTGGCGGTGCTGCCCTATTCGTTCACGACGATGTGGCTCGCGCTGCGCTCGACCGGGATCACCCCATCGAGCGCGCAGGGGACCAGAGTGCTGATCAATGGCGCCAGCGGTGGCCTCGGCCGGTTGGCAATGCAGGTGCTTCGCCATTGGGGTAGCGAGATCACCGCGATCTGCGGGAAAGGCCAAGGCCAGGCCGGCCTGGATCTCGGTGCCGAGGTGGCCGTCGAGCACGGCCCGGCTTGCATCCAGTCACTGCCCGCGGATTTCGACGCGGTGCTGAACTTCGCGAACTGGGACGACGACCCTCAGCTGGCGTCGCGCCTCGGCGCGCGGGCCATGGGCCAGGCGACCACGGTGCACCCATTGCTTGCGAACTTCGACCGGCTGGGATGGCTGGGCGGCGCGTGGGCCAGCCGCCGCGACTGGAAACGGGTCCACGCCATTGTCGCTTCGCGCACGCCGAAGGCCCACTATGCCTGGACGGTCTTCAAACCCGACCGCGACGCGCTCCAGGCGCTTGCGGAGGGCGTTCGAGCCCGAAGGCTGGCGCTGCCCGTCGGCCTCGCCAAGTCCTTCGACAACGCCATCGCCGCGTTCGACCATATGTCGGGCGGCCATCCCGGCCGGGCGGTCTTGCAGCCGTGAGGCCCCTTTTTAAGGACGTGAAAGCATGAGCGGAATCGCCTCCATGGCAGACGTGCTCGCCCTCGAAATCGAGCACGACGGTTCACTGCTGAATAGCACCTACGAGATGATCGGCGCCGCAGCGCGCGCCCACCCCGACGCGCCGGCGCTGTCGTTCTTCCTGCGCGTCGAGGACCATGCGCAGCCGCAGGTCTGGAACTACGAGACGCTGTTCGCGCGCATCACGGCGACAGCCAACTTCCTCCACGAGCTGGGCGTCCGCAGCGGCGATGTCGTCGCCTTCGTGCTGCCCAATCTTCCGCAGACACATCTCGCGATCTGGGGCGGCCAGGCAGCCGGCATCGCCTTTGCCGTCAATCCCATGCTGGAGCCCACGGCCATCGCCGAGCTGCTCGAGGCGGGGGAAGCGAAGGTGCTGATCACGCTGGCACCCTTTCCCGGCATGGACCTGTGGTCGAGGCTGCAACCGATGCTGGGCCGTGTCCGCAGCCTGCGGCACGTCGTACTGGTCGACCGGACCGGCCGAGCCCAGACTTCTGCGGGCCCGGACTTCCATGAGGGCTCAGGTCAGTTCGGCGTGCACGACTTCGCGCAGGGCCTTCAACGGCAACCCATGGACCGCCTGATCAGCGGCCGTGTGATTCGCCCGGGCGACCGGTCGTCGTACTTCTGCACCGGCGGCACCACCGGCGCACCCAAGATCGCGATGCGCTCGCACGCGAACGAGGTGGCCAACGCATGGAGCGTCGGCCAGTTCCTCGGCGATGGCATCTCGGCAGGGAAGACCCTCTTCTGTGGTCTGCCCCTGTTCCATGTCAACGGTGTCCTGGTCACTGGCTTGCTGCCCTTCTCACGCGGCGCACACGTGATCCTCGGAACACCGTCGGGCTATCGCGGCGATGGTGTCATCAAGCACTTCTGGAAGTTGGTCGAGCACCACCGAATCAACTTCTTTAGCGGTGTTCCGACGGTCTATGCGGCGCTGATGCAGCAGCCGACCCAGGGTCGCGACCTCAGTTCGCTGGAATACGGGCTCTGCGGGGCCGCGCCGATGCCGGTGGAACTGATGCGCGCCTTCCAGGAATTGACGGGGCTGAAGATCCTCGAGGGATACGGGCTGACCGAGGGGACCTGCGTCAGCACCTGCAATCCCCCGGTGGGTGAGCGGCGCAACGGATCCATTGGGCTGCGTGTGCCTCTGCAGCAGATGAAGGCTGTCGTACTGGACGATGCGGGCACCTATGTGCGTGACTGCGCCTACGGCGAGGCGGGCGTGCTGGCCATCAGCGGCTCCAACGTCTTCCTCGGCTATCGGGGGCCCGATCAGGACAAGGGGCTGTGGTTGGAGATGAACGACGGTCGTCGCTGGCTGAACACGGGCGACCTGGGTTGGCAGGACGCCGACGGCTACTTCTACCTCACCGGGCGCAAGAAGGAGCTGATCATCCGAGGCGGCCACAATATCGACCCTGCGAGCATCGAAGAGCCGCTGCACCGGCATCCGGCCGTGCAAATTGCTGCCGCAGTGGGGCGCCCGGATCGACATGCCGGAGAGCTGCCGGTGGCCTATGTGCAGCTCAAGCCCGGGGCTTCCGTGACCGAGGACGAGTTGCTGTCGTTCGCGAGGGACCACATCACCGAACGCGCGGCTAGGCCGAAGGCGGTCAGGGTGGTGGCTGCCATGCCGTTAACGGGCGTCGGGAAGATCTTCAAGCCCGACCTGAGGCGCCGCGAGATCGCGGATGCGCTGCGCACGGCGCTGCACGATGCCGGCGTCGCAACTTCTCGGCTGGACGTGATCAACGACCCGCATTTCGGGTTGCAGGTGGAGGTCACGCTAGCGGACAGCGCCACCACCGAAGCGGCCCGCGAAGTCCTGGGCCAGTTTCCGTTCCGTTTCGAGGTGTCATGGACAAATTGCGATCAATGATGGTCCACCCGCCGTTCGCGGTCGGACTTTCGAAGCTAATGAGTAACCGGAATTGGCCCGGGTGCGGCCGCCGAGCAGTCCCAGCCGGCGGTCAGCTTGGGGCCGCACTACTGAAGTCGTGCGGCCCGAGTCGCTGTCGACCACCAAGGCGGGTGAAGCGATCCTGCGCCCCTCACATTTTCGGGGTGACGGAATTTTCGGCGGTTTGGGCGTACACCCCCTCGGATAGTCGACGACATCGCGGTCTGAGCCGGCGAAGCGCTCGATCAGGGCGGCCGGGCGGCGGCACCGTCGAGCGCCAGAGCCGCCAGTTCGAGCGCGGCTGGCCAGCCTTCGGTCTTTTCGAACAGCCGCCGCAGGTCGCGCTTCGGCAGCTCGCGCCCGAGGCGGCTGCGGTAGAACTGCCCATTCATATGTGCAGGCATGCGGGTCAAAGATTCGACAGAGGAGTGGGTTTTGAACAGCCGCCGAGGAGTGAGCCATGAAAGTTCTAGTGCCAGTCAAACGCGTGGTGGATGCAAACGTCAAGGTGCGGGTGAAGGCCGATGGCAGTGGCGTCGACATCGCCAACGTCAAGCTGTCGATCAACCCGTTCGATGAGATTGCCGTCGAGGAAGCGGTACGCCTGAAGGAAGCTGGCGTGGTCACGGAAATCGTCGCGGTGTCCTGCGGCGTGGCGGCCTGCCAGGAGACGCTGCGTACCGCCATGGCCATGGGTGCGGACCGCGGTGTGCTGGTGGAAAGCGGCGCCGAGCTGCAGCCGCTCGCAGTGGCGAAACTGCTCAGAGCCCTGGCCGCGAAAGAGCAAGTGCAGTTGGTCATCCTGGGCAAGCAGGCGATCGACGACGACGCCAATCAGGTGGGCCAGATGCTGGCGGGGCTGCTCGGCTGGCCGCAGGCCACCTTTGCCTCGAAGCTGGTCATTGGTGAAGGCGAGGTCACCGTCACGCGCGAGATCGACGGCGGTCTGGAAACCCTCGAAGTGAAGCTGCCGGCGGTGATCACGGCCGACCTGCGGCTCAACACGCCCCGCTACGCGACGCTGCCCAACATCATGAAGGCCAAGAAAAAGCCGCTGGAGATCCTGAAACCCGAAGTCCTCGAGGTGGATGTGGCGCCGCGGCTAATCACCTTGAAGGTGGCGGAGCCCGCGAAACGCCAAGGAGGGATCAAGGTGGCCAGCGCGGCCGAACTGGTCGACAAGCTAAAGAACGAAGCCAAGGTGATTTCGTGAGTCTTCAGGGTGAACAAAACTGCCCTCGCGCGAGCGGGGATGCACGCCACGTGGCCCGCCCGGTGTATTCGCACTGGAACGGAAGTGGCTTGGAGAGGAGATAGAGACATGGCCGTACTCGTTGTTGCCGAACACGACAATCAAATCTTGAAGGCGGTGACCCTCAACACCGTCAGCGCAGCGACCCGCTTGGGCAGCGATATCCATATCTTGGTGGCGGGACACCACTGCCAGGCGGTGGCGGAGCAGGCCGCCAAGGTGGTGGGCGTCGCAAAGATACGCGTGGTGGATGCCGAGCACTACGCCCACCCGCTCGCCGAGAACCTGGCGCCGCTGGTGGTCAAGCTCGCGCCAGGCTACAGCCACCTTTTGGCGCCGGCCACCACTTCGGGCAAGAACCTCATGCCCCGGGTGGCGGCGCTGCTCGACGTAGCGCAGATCTCCGAGATTGTCGCCGTCGAATCGGCGGACACATTCGTGCGCCCGATCTACGCCGGCAACGTCCTCGCCACGGTGCGCAGTACCGACCCGGTCAAGGTGATCACCGTGCGCGGCACCGGGTTCGGCCCGGCCGCGAGCGAGGGCGGTTCAGCCACCATCGACGCCGTCGAAGCGGCCGGGAAGACCGACGCATCCCGATTCGTGAGCCAGCAACTGACCAAGTCCGAACGCCCGGAGCTGAGCGCGGCGCGGCTGGTGATCTCCGGCGGCCGGGGCATGGGCTCGGGTGACAACTTCAAGCTCCTGGAGGAGGTCGCCGACCAGCTCGGCGCGGCCGTCGGTGCCTCGCGCGCCGCGGTCGATGCGGGCTTCGTGCCCAACGACTACCAGGTCGGCCAGACCGGCAAGGTGATCGCGCCGGAACTCTACATCGCCGTCGGCATCTCGGGTGCCATCCAGCACCTGGCGGGGATGAAGGACTCGAAGGTGATCGTGGCGATCAACAAGGATGAGGAGGCGCCCATCTTCCAGGTGGCCGACTACGGCGTCGTGGGCGATTTATTCAAAGTACTTCCGGAGCTGTCCCAGGAGCTGGCGAAGCGGTAAACAAGCGTGAGTGAAGGAGGGAAGCATGACTACCTATATTGCGCCACTACGCGATATGCAGTTCGTGATGCAGGAACTGGCTGGCTGGGAGCAACTCGCGGCGCTGCCGGGCTACGAGGAAGTGACGCCGGAGCTTGCGGAGGCGGTGCTCGAGGAGGCGGCCAAGCTCGCGAGCGAGGTGCTTGCCCCGCTCAACAAGATCGGTGACGAGCGGGGCGCATCCCTCACCAAGGATGGCGTCGCGGCCACCAAGGGTTTCGGCGCGGCGTACCGCCAGTTCGTGAACAACGGCTGGAACGGACTCAGCGGCGATCTTGAATACGGCGGTCAGGGCTTGCCTGGATTGGTCGCCGCCGCGACTGTGGAGATGTGGAATTCAGCCAACATGGCTTTCGCCCTTTGTCCTTTGCTGACCGCCGGGGCGATGGAGGCGCTTAAAGAACACGGTGCGCATGAACTGAAGGCCCGC
>DATNNK010000065.1:0-4005 GCA_035601875.1 Casimicrobiaceae bacterium
GATCGCAGCCGAGAAGGGCAGGTCCGCGACCGAGGACCTGAAAAAGCTGGGCGTCACCTTCACCCCGATGGCAAAGTCGGAACGAGAGCAGGTGCGCAAGGAAATGGAAGCCAAGGTATGGGCTTCCTTCATCAAGGAATACCCCACCACCAAGCCGTTGTTCGACGCCATCGCGGCTGCGCGCAGCTGATCGCCCGGCCGAGGATCGAGGCGTGAATCGACGTTACGCCTAAAGCCGCCGTGCTCTCCGAAAAGCCGAACGCCGTTGCATGAGCCATAGCGCCGGCGCGCACCCCGTGCCGTTCCGCAACGCGGGTCGCGCCGGGCGCGCGTTGACCGGCCTGCTGCACACGTTCGAGTATCTTTCCGGGTTCATTCTCGCCCTCGACGTCGTGGTGGTCTTCGTGGCGGTGATCTACCGCTATTTCCTGCACGACCCGGTGGACTGGGCGGAGGAAATCGCGCGGGCATTGATGGTGATGCAGGTGTTCTTCGGCGCCGCCACCGTCCTCGGCCGCGAGCGGCATGTCGGCATCGACAGCATCCGCGGCCTGCTGCCGGGCGCGTGGCAGCCCGCATTGATCCAGCTTTGCTACTGGATCATCGTCGGCGTTTCTCTCGCGCTATTCCTCTCGTCGTGCGAGCTCTTCTCCGATTCCCGCGGGCAAACGACGTCATTCGGCTTGCCGCAGATCATCCTGGTGCTGCCGGTGGTGATCGGCAGCTTTGTCATGACCTTGTTCGGGATCGTCAACGCGCTCGCGGGGCCGCGAAGCACAGTCTGGAAAACCTTTGCCGCGGTGGTCGCGCTGTCGCTCGCCATCTGGGCCTGGAACGCGATGCTTCCCGCCTACGCGATCAGGCCCTGGTTCCTGCTCTTCGCCGGATTTTTCGGCGGCCTGATCATGGGCGTGCCGATCGCGTTCGTGCTCGCCTTTTCGTCGCTGCTCTTTTTCCTCTCGGACCCCTCGCTACCGATGCTCGTGTACTCGCAGACGATATTGGCCGGCATGGACCACTTCGTCCTGCTCGCGATCCCGTTTTTCGTGCTCGCCGGCCTGGTCATGGAAGTCAATGGCATGTCGTCGCGGCTGATCGAGCTACTGCTGCGCGTGTTCGGCCGCATGCGCGGGGGCCTCAATATCATCATGATCACCGCCACCGCGTTTTTTTCCGGCATCTCGGGCTCGAAGCTCGCGGACATTGCCGCCGTCGGCGGCATCATGATGCCGGCGGTACGCAGGACCAAGCAGGACGCGAACGAAGCCGCCGGTCTGCTTGCGGCGACCGCGGTCATGGCGGAAACGATACCGCCCTGCGTCAACATGATCATCTTGGGCTTCGTCGCCAATATTTCGATCGGCGGCCTGTTCATGGCG
Source organism: Casimicrobiaceae bacterium (assembly GCA_035601875.1). Taxonomy (GTDB): domain Bacteria; phylum Pseudomonadota; class Gammaproteobacteria; order Burkholderiales; family Casimicrobiaceae; genus PALSA-1003. The sequence goes on from DATNNK010000065.1 coordinate 1,380, forward strand.
GGCCTGGTCCCCGCCGGAGCGCTGGCGCTGTCCTTGGCCGTCGTCGCGATCTACTTCGGCAAGCGCATCAACCCCGACGATGCGTTCGACGTCCGCACGCCGATGATCAAGCTGCTTGGCGGAGCGCTGGTCGGCCTGGTGATGATCCTGATGATCGGCAAGGGCGTGACCTCGGGTGTGGCGACCTCGACCGAAGTGTCGGCCTTCGCGGTGATCTACGCCTTCGTCGTTGGCGGACTCGCATTTCGCGAGCTGACATGGCAGTCGGTGTTCAAGCTGTTTTTGCAATCGGGGTCGATCACCGGCAGCATCCTGTTCATCGTGGCGGCCGCGTCCAGCGTTTCCTACGCGCTGACCATTCTGCAGATCCCGCAATACCTGTCGTCGGCCATGATCGCGCTCGGCCACGAGTTCGGCAGCAGCATCTTCGTCGCCGTGTCGGTGCTGCTGATGATCCTCTTCGGCGCGGTCCTGGAAGGCGCTCCCGCGTTGATTATCTTCGGACCGCTGCTGGCTCCGATCGCCATCAAGCTGGGCGTGCACCCGCTGCATTTCGGAACGGTGGTGGTGATCGCGATGGGACTCGGATTGTTTTCGCCGCCGATCGGATTGGGCCTGTTTGCCACGTGCGCGATCACCGGAACGAAGCTCGAAAACGTGTGGCGACCGATGATGAAATATCTTTTGGTTCTCTTTGTCGTGCTGATGGTGCTGGTGTTCGTGCCGACGTTCTCGTTGTGGCTCCCAGCGCGCCTGGGCTTGGCGTGACGGTTCGCGGCAGGAGCCGTGCGCCGTCATTGCACCCAGCAGCAAACCCGTAGCGCTCGTGTCGCGGCGGTATACTTGACGACTCCACCGGAAGGCAGCAAAACCCAATGAGCCATTATCACTGCGTCGTCTGGATCGATCACCGGGAAGCACATGTCATCCACTTCAACCCGGACGCTGCAGAAGAAAGCATCATCCATCCGAAGTCCAAGCACAAAGCCCATCTGCATCACAAGGATGGTGTTATCGGCGCCGGCAAGACACCGCCGGACGATAAGTACAACCAGGAAGTTGCCGACGCGATCAAGGATGCCGGCGAAATCCTGATCGTGGGTCCCTCCACTGCCAAGCTCGAGCTCTTCAAATATCTGCAAAAACACGCGCCTGCAATCGCGGCGCGCGTGGTGAGCGTCGAAACCGTGGACCACCCCACCGACGGTCAACTCCTGAAGTTCGCCCGCCGACACTTCGAAGCCGATGACCGCATGCGCCCGCAAATCTGAGCGGCACTAATTGCGCTTCATCGACGGCAATCACAATTGACATAAAATTGGATCCCCGCTCAGTTACCAAAATGAGCGGGAATGACGCCTATTTGTCATCCCGACCGCGCGTTTTGCGGGCGCGTCGCGCGCGCCGCGACGTCGCGGGACGATGGAATAGTCAGGCAAGCGGCGTGAATATTCGCGGCGCGAAAAGGACGCCGAATAGGTAGAGTCTTGTCCGCTACCTTCCATCATTCGACCGGCGACCAAACCTGAAGGGTCGCGAGGTGCGTTTGCCGCGGATCCGGACAGAACCCGTTGGCCGCTCCGGGCGATCGTGCAGAATGGACAGGAATGCGGAGACCGTTATGGCGAAAAAGAAGATCTGCGTAGCCCTTCAGGGCGGGGGCGCGCATGGCGCCCTTACCTGGGGCGTTCTCGATCGCCTGCTCGAGGAGGAGTCGCTCGAGATCCAGGCGGTAAGCGGAACGAGCGCGGGGGCGATGAACGGCGCCGTCCTGGTCGATGCGTTGAAGCGCGGCGGGCGGCAGCATGCACGCGAGCGACTGGAACGGTTCTGGCGCAGCGTCTCGGACGCGGGCGACAACATTTTCAAGCCGGGCCGGATGCTTCTTCCCGCCTTCGGCCCCAACTCGGACTGGTCGCCAATGGCCCTCTGGCCGGATGTGCTGTCCGTCGTCTGGTCGCCGTACGACAACCCATTTTATGTCAACGTGCTGGCCGCCGTCATCGGCGAGGAGCTTCCCGATTTCAGTGTGCTCAATGACGACAGGACGCCGTATCTCTTCGTGTGCGCGACGAACGTCAAGACCAACCAGCGGAAGATCTTCCGCCCGGGCGAGCTCGGCGTCAGCGCACTGACGGCGTCGGCGTGCCTGCCGACCATCTTCCGGTCGGTCGAGGTGAATGGCGAGTTCTATTGGGATGGCGGCTATCTCGGCAACCCCGCGCTGTATCCACTGCGCAGCCCGACGCTCACGCCGGACCTGCTGATCGTCTGGGTCAATCCACTGAACCGGCACGACGTGCCGACCAACGCGCGCGACATCCTGGACCGGTTGAACGAGGTTACCTTCAACGCAACGCTGGTACAGGAAATCGAGGCGATCGACGCGGTCAACGAGCTGAAGCCGCCCGGGGATGCGTTAGCCTCTCCTTACAAGCGCATCCGCCTTCACGAGATCAAGGACGAACCCGCTCTCGCGCGGCTCGGCCATGCAAGCAAGAGCAATACCGACTGGGGTTTTCTTCTCGAGCTGCGGGACTTCGGGCGTCACGCAGCGAAGCGATGGCTTAAGACCGACTTCGAACACGTCGGCAGGAAGCAGACCGCTGATATACCTCGCGCGTTG
>DATNNK010000066.1:0-4917 GCA_035601875.1 Casimicrobiaceae bacterium
ATACCTGACGCCGATGACGTCGGTGATCCACCACTATCGCGGCACGGTCGACAAATACATCGGCGATTCGATCATGGCGTTCTGGGGTGCGCCATTGCCCAACGAGAACCACGCGCGCGACAGCGTCGACGCAGCGCTGACCATGCAGGAAAAGATCCTGCCACTGAACAGTGAATTCAGGAATCGCGGCTGGCCGGAGCTGATGATCGGTATCGGCATCAACAGCGGCACTATGAACGTCGGCGACATGGGCTCCGAGTTCCGCAAGGCGTATACGGTGCTCGGCGACGCGGTCAATCTCGCTTCCCGGCTCGAGGGCTTGACCAAGGAATACGGGGTGCCGCTGATTATCGGCGAGGACACTCGGCGAGCCGTTCCGGAAATGATTTGCCGGGAGATCGATCGGGTGCTCGTCAAGGGCAAAGCGAAGTCGGTGACCATCTATCAACCGCTTGGCCGGACGCTAGCCACCGATCTCGCGGGCGAGCTCGGCGAGTGGGATAAGGCTCTGGCAAAGTATAGCGAGCGAAGGTTCGCGGAGGCCGAAATCGCATTTGCGGCGCTTGCCACCGCGCATCCCGCGCAAAAACTCTACGCGCTCTATCGCGCTCGCTGCGCAGCGTTTCGCACAGAGCCGCCCGCGCCGGATTGGGATGGCGTGACGAAGTTTGCCGTCAAGTGAGATTGCGATGACGGCATCGACCAGGCGAGCGCAAAGTTCAAGAAGAAAAAAGCGCATTTCGCTTGCGCTTCAGGGGGGCGGCTCGCACGGCGCGTTCACATGGGGCGTGCTCGAGGCGCTGCTGGAGGACGGTCGCTTCGAGTTTGCCGGACTTTCCGGCACCAGCGCGGGGGGAATGAACGCCGCCGCGATGGTACAGGGATTGATACAGGGCGGTGAGACAGGCGCGATACAGTCGCTGGAGGACTTCTGGCGGCGCACGCACGATCTCGCCCGCCGGACGGCGCCGATGTTCGCCGATCCCAGCGGCAAATCTCGCGGCGATCACAATCTCACCACCGCACCGGGAATGATCCTGCGGGCGTTCTTCGAGCAGATGGTCGGCAGCGTTTCGCCCTACGCCGCGAACCCGCTCAACTACAACCCCTTTCGTTCACTTGTGGAAGACTTTTTCGACTTTGACGCGATCCGGAACTCGGATGGCTGCAAGCTTTTTCTGGCCGCGACCCATGTGCAGACGGGAAAGATACGAATCTTTCACAACCGCGAGATCAGCGCCGATTCACTGATGGCAACCAGCTGCGTGCCGACGATGTTTCAGGCTGTCGAGGTCGACGGCAAATACTACTGGGACGGAGGCTACGTCGCCAATCCAGCAATCTTTCCGCTGATCGACGAGTGCGACGCCGGTGACATCGTGCTGGTCCAGTTGACCAGCAGCCGTGTCCCGGGGCTACCGCGCCACGCTGCCGAGATTAAGGAGCGCTTTCGAGAAATTACGCTGAACGCCTGTCTGATCCGGGAGATCCGGGCCATTCACCTCATCACGCGTTTGATCGACGAGGGGAAGATCGACAATCCATCGATGCATCGCATCAACCTGCACGTGATCAAGGATCCAACGGCGTTTGCCGGGCTGTACGCGGGCAGCGCGCTCAACACCGACTGGGACTTCCTGAATGCATTGAGGCATGCCGGCAGGCTCGCCGCGAAGCAGTGGATCCGCGCCACGTATCGGAAGCTGGGAACCAAGATCGCCTTCGATCAGACGATGCTCGACGATTACCTCTGAGGCGCGCAAGCGCCCGGCACGGTCAGCGCGTTCACCCTAACATTTTCCGGGGCTCGCGCATTTGCGGTAGCCCGCAACGCCTTCAATGACGCTTCCGCTCCGGGTATTGAAATAATAGTCGAGGCCGATGCCCGCGGCACCGGGACCGGCAAAGAAGCCGGCGAAGTTGCCGGCGATGAGCGATTGACAGCCGCCGCCGGTGCAGCCGGCGCTGGCGCCGACGGGCGCCGTCGAAAACTGACCGTGGAGAATGCTGGTCGATCCGGCCAAGGTGTAGGTCGCGCTGCCGAATCCGACCGCGAGTCCGGTCAACGCGAGTTGCGCCGTGGTGAAGTTGACATTGATGGTGCCGCCGGATATCAAGCTGCCGACGGCACCGCTGCCCGAGTCCGTCGGCCTAGTTCCGCCGATGGGTGAGTACGACACCTGGCCCGAAGTTGGAATCGACGTCGCGAGGGTGCCGTAGATGTAGTGCAAGTTGCCGCCATCGTTGTGCACGACTTGACTGCCGAGGCTCTGCGCTATGGTTGAGCCGGGGCCTTGCCAGCGTCCCCAGTTCAATCCGCTGTTCGAGGGAATGCCGTTCGTCGCGCCATCGCTGCCCACGTCGACGATGGACGCCGTCCCGACGCCGGCGACCAGCCGTCCGTTGTTGAACGAAGTCATCTGTCCGCCGCCGCCGATGCCGAGCTGAAGCGCGGGATTCGTGGTCGAGTCCAGCTCCAGCGTGTCGCGATCGGAACCGACGAGCACGGTCTTACCCGTGCTGACCAATTCCGGTGTCGTCAGGTCTTCTGTGGCAGAAAAAGTAAACGGTGGCACGCCGGCCGCAAGCGGAGTCTCGATGGCCGGTACCTTCGCGAAACGCAGTTGCGCCGTTGCCTGGGTCGCCGCAAGTCGGCGGCCGTCGAGCCGGTCCGAAAGAAAATCAGGCGGTTCGAGCCAGCGCTGCGGTGCCTCGCCATCCGGAACGTAGAAGAATTCCTCGGCGCCGTATTCGTCGGCGCCGAGTGAATTCGAGACGATGAGGCGGCCTTCGTAGACGCCGCCGTACATCCCCGACCCTGCCGGCGCCCCGTTATTCATGCATTGGCCGGCGGAGCAGATCTGTACCTGGTAATGCGTCCCGCGAATGCCAATCGTCGCCTGTGTGGTCAGCAACTGATACTGGTCGCGATTGAGCTTGCCGATCTGTCCGGTCAGCGTACGGAAGCCGCCTTTCACCAACCGGAAGACGGCGACTTCGCTGCTGTCCGAGGCGCCGCTAAAATTGTAGCGCTCGATGCGGAACTCGGAATCCGGCTTGAGCGCCACCAGCGCATCATCGGCGAAGCGGATTTGGGCGTGGCTCTGTGCGCCGGTCACCACGGTATCGCCGACATTGACCGGCGCGCCGGCCGTCAGTCGCACTCGCTCGGGCCCGCGCAGCGCGGCGACATCGCCGACCGCGAGCAGCATCTTTCCAGCGGGTTGCCCGAACGCGGCGCTGGCGGCGAGCAGACATAGAACGAGCGCCCAGAGTCGCAGCAAGGACCGCGTACGCAAGCTCATCAAAGCGCTCCTATTTGAATTCATAGCGCAGCTTCAAGGCGCCCACGTGGCGTGTATATTCGTAGAGCTCGAGGTTGGAGCTGTTGCGCGCGTATTGGTATTCCGCGCGCACGCTCCAGTTGGCGCTGATCAGGTACAGCGCGCCCAGATTCGCGCTTGCATTGTGGTCGTGCCGCGTGACGCCGAGCAGCGGCACGGCGGCCTCGTAGTCGCTGCTGGCATAGCCGACGCCCGCGTTCAGGGCCCAGAACGGTGACGGCGAAACAGTGACGTTGGCGCTCGCACCCCAGATGCGGCGTCCGAGATCGTCGCGATCCTGACGGTTGCGCTCGTCGCCGAAAAATACCGACGCATTGAGGACTGGCTGCCAGGTGGAGAGCCAGATCTGCCGATAGCTTGCGGAGAGCGCGGTCAGATCGGCGTCGCGGGCGCTATTGTCCCCGGCGTAGGCGAGGCGCGCGAACTGCGGCGCAAGCGAGAACGATGTTCGCTCGTTGATCTCCCGGCGCCATTCGAGCGCCACGCCATCGGTCCAGCGATAGCGCGAGCCGTCGAGCGTGATCTCGCCGTGGGCGTAGCTTCCGGTATAGGTGTTGCGGTCTGCTTGGTAGCTGGCACCGAAGGACGCGCCGAAATTCGCCAGATTGAATTCCGACGCGTTTTGATAAAACGTGCCGTTGCCCGAGATGCCAGCGTTGAGCGTCCATCCGGGCGTGACCGGCTTGCTGATCTCGCCTCCGGCCGCAAGCCAGCCGAAGCTGGAGCCTTTGCGAAGCCCGAAGTCACTGATGGTCACCTGTCCCAGCACCGGAAGGCCGAGCTCTGCCTGGGCTACGCCGGCGTTGGCATTGCTGTCATAGCCACCGCCCGCTTCGACGTAGAGCACCTTGCGTCCGCGGTAGCGCGCCTCGCGCACCGACAGTGCGGCGAGATAGCGGTCGATGCCTGCCTGTACGTCGGCGGGCGGCTTGAGCTGCGCCACCGCTTCGAATTCCTGCCGCGCACGAAGATCGTCGCGCGCGTAAAAATAGGCGCGCGCAAGCTCGAGCCGCGCGCGCACGTCGTCGGGAAACTGCAACACATAGCGCTCGAGCGCGAGAACGCCCTCTGCGGGCCGTCCGACATCGACCGCCGCGACACCGCACCAGAGCTCGAACTCACCCGACCGGTCGATGGCGTCGGCGCAAAAAGCAGCATAAGCCGCTGCGGAATGACCAGCTTCGACCTGTGCGCGCAAATCGTCGACGGGTGCTGCCGAAGCGGGGAGTGCGAGCTGCCCGGCAGCCATTGCCGCAAGGACGCCAAGCGTGTTGCGGCATAGCCGGGAGACGGGGGGTTGCGTCAGGCGCATGCGCGGGCGCGCGGCTCGATGGGGCGAATTGTTCTTGAATGATCATAGCACGGGTGCTTGGACGCTCCCGCCGCGTCTTGCGACATACTACGGCACAACTTGATCGATGGTAATGCGAACACCGGTCGCACCCGGCTTGAGCGGTGCGCTTCGACCGAACAGGTCCCCGGGCTGCGGCAACGCGTTGCCGCTCTTGGAGATTCGCGCTTCGACGATGACGCTCGGCGCTGCTGAAAGCTTGACACCGGAAGCCATGCTCAT
>DATNNK010000067.1:0-25746 GCA_035601875.1 Casimicrobiaceae bacterium
CACCTCGGCGTTGTCGAAAAAATTGACCCCCGCATCGTGCGCAGCGGCCATGCATTCACGCGCGGTGTCGTCACCGAGCTGCGCGCCGTAGGTTACCCAGGAGCCGAACGAAAGCTCGCTCAACTTGAGCCCGGAGTTGCCGAGCCGGCGGTAGTTCATCGTGGCCTCGCTGAATGCTCAGGATGCAAGCGTGGCGCCGTGAAAGCGCCGAGAAGCGCTTATTCTACCGCATCGCAGCGGGTGCCCGGACGGATGAGCGGGTACAATCGCGCGGGTCGTGCGGCTCGCCGTCGCGCCGACGCACATCTCATTATTCTATTTGGGCTATGCCATGCCGCGCAAAAAACAATCCCTGACCATCGAGGACCTCTGGTCGCTGAAACGTATCGGCACACCGACGATCTCGCCGGACGGCCGCGCCGCGTGCGCGCCGGTGACAGTCTACAACATGCAAAAGAACGAAGGCCGCACCGAGCTGTGGCTTTTTCCGATCGACGGCAGCAAGGCGCGGCGGTTGACCGCGGGCGACAAGGATTCCGAGCCGCAGTGGTCGCCGGACGGCAAGTGGATCGCCTTTGCCGCCAAGCGAAAAGACGACGAAGAGCCGCAGGTGTATCTCATCGCACCGGACGGCGGCGAGGCGTTGCGGCTGACCACGCTGGCCACCGGCGCGATGGCGCTGCGCTGGTTCGCCGACAGCAAGCGCATCGCATTCGTGTCGTGGGTCTGGCCCGACCTCAAGACCGACAAGGCGCAGGCAGCGCGTAGCAAGGAGCGCAAGGAATCCAAGATCAAGGCGCATCTCACCGAGCGCGCGGAGTATCGTTTCTGGGATCATTGGCTCACCGACGGTCGCGAACCCCACGTCTTCGCCGCCGACGTCGCGACCGGCCGCGCACGCGATCTGCTGGCAGGCACCGGGCTCGCTCTGCAGCCGTGGGACCCGACCTCCGAGCACTACGACTTGAGTCCGGACGGACGCGAGCTCGCAGTGACCGTCGACCTGGCGTCGGAACCGCGGATGATGAATTCGGCCGACATCGCGGTGGTGAGAGTCGACACGGGAAGGCATCGCGTCCTGACAGCGCAGAGCGGCTTTTCGGATGAGCACCCGCGCTATTCGCCGGACGGAGCGCATCTCGCGTGGCATTCATACAATCTGAAGCGCGCGTTCAACGATCAGGGACGTCTCACCCTGCTCGAGCGCAGGAGCGGACGGACGCGACGGCTGATGCCTCGGCTCGATCGCGCGACCACGCGTCACGGCTGGTCTGCGGATGGCTCCGCGCTTTATTTCCTGGTCGAGGATCGCGGCCGGCAGGAGCTTTGTCGACTCGGCCTGAACGATGCGACGCCGGGAAAGATCGCAACCGGCGGGACCATCGGCGGGTTCGCGTTATCGCGCGACGGCAGGCGCGTGGTCTTCGAGCGTTCGACCCTTTCGTATCCGCCGGCGCTGTTCGCGATCGGCGGTGACGGTCAGGGCGAACGCACGCTTGACTCGCCGAATCGGCTATTGATGTCCCGCGTCGCGCTCGGCGCCACGCGCGAGCTCAATATCAAGGGTTGGGGCGGCGAGCCGGTCCAGGCATGGGTGACCTATCCGCCGAATTTCGATCCTGCGAAAAAGTGGCCGCTGCTGAACAACATTCACGGCGGACCGCATTCCGCGCACACCGACGGCTGGCATTTTCGCTGGAACATGCAGGCCTTCGCCGCGATGGGATACGTCGTGGTCGGCGTCAACTACCACGGCTCGTCCGGCTTCGGCCAGCGTTGGCTGGAGACGATCACCGGCAACTACGGCGCCAAGGAATTTGCCGACAGCGAGGCTGCCACCGATTTCATGCTTCGCCAGGGCTACATCGATCGCCAGCGCCTGGTTGCGAGCGGCGGGAGCTACGGCGGCTACATGGTTGCCTACATGAACGGCCACACCGACCGATACAAGACCTACGTGTGTCACGCGGGCTGCTTCGACTGGGTGAGCATGATGGCCACCGACGGCTACCTTTTTTTCGCCAAGGAGCTGGGCGCATTTCACTGGGACAATCCGGCACGGGTGATGAAGCAGTCGCCGCACCACTACGCGCGCCGGTTCAAGACGCCGACGCTCATTATTCACGGCGAGCTTGATTACCGCGTGCCGGCAACGCAGGCGCTGCAGTACTACAACACGCTTCACGCCAAGAAGGTACCGGCGCGGCTGGTCTATTTCCCGGACGAGAACCACTGGATACTGAAGCCGCAGAATTCGCGGCTCTGGTATCGTGAGTTCTTCGGTTGGATCAAACGCTATGCCGCGCCGAGGCCCGGCCGCCGTGGACGGCGTTGACACGCCGTTTTTGGCGTCGCCTAGCGAATGCGTTTGGCAGGATATTCTTCGTCGATGTTGTCGCGAAAGAAGCTCCACGGCGAAGACGCGCCCGCGAAGCGCCGCCACGTCTCGGCGGTAACTCCGGCGTATTGAAAGGTGCCGGAGCTTAGCTCGACCACCAGTACGCGGTTCTTGTCATCGTAGCCGGCAGCACGCAAATTGCCGCCGGACAGACGCTTCATTTCCATGGCCTTGGCTCGCGCCGGTGGCGGCGGCGTTGACGCTGTCGCTCCGAGTATGCAATTCATGAATGCTACGATTATATCGGTAGCCTCGGGCGGACGTGGAACGTCCGGAGGCCGTGGCAGCGAGGGCATGAGACCGATGCGGCGACCGCAGCAGCGACAGCGACGCTTCTTTTGGCCGAGGCTCGTCTTCGCGCTCGCGCTTGCGTTCGCGGCGACGGGAAGCGACGCCGCGGACCCCAGCAAGACATTGCGCGTCGTGCTCAGCATCGCCGAGACTAGCTTCGATCCTCAGTTCGCCTCTGACGCCGCCTCCGACGGCGTCATCGCAAACATCTACGAGGCGATGCTCGACTACGATTATCTCGCGCGGCCGGTGAAGGTCGTGCCTCGCACGTTGGAAGCGATGCCGGTGATCGAGGATGGCGGAATGACCTATATCTGCCGCGTTCGCAAAGGCATTTTCTTCACCCCCGATCCAGCGTTCAAGGGCAAGCCCCGCGAGCTAACTGCCGCCGATTACGCGTACGCGATCAAACGCCTGCTCGACCCGGCCGTGAAGAGTCCGTGGATCTGGCTCGTCGAAGGCAAAATTGCCGGCAGCGCGGAGGCGATCGCCAAGGCCGCGAAGACAGGACGCTTCGATTACGACGCGGCGCTACCGGGGCTCGAGGTCGTGGACCGCTACACCTTGAAGGTCCGCTTGTCGCAGCCCGACCTGCGCTTCATCTATGCGCTCGCCGTTTCGAACGTATCGGCAGTCGCCCGCGAAGTCGTCGATGCCTATGGCGCCGACTTCGGTGCGCATCCGGTCGGCACCGGCCCCTATATGCTGAGTACCTACCAGCGGAGCGCGAAGATCGTGCTCGACGCGAATCCGGGTTTTCGCGAGTGGTCGTATACGCCTTCGGGGCCGATCCCCGTGGAATCGCAAGCAATCGCCTTGGCGCTCAAGGGTCGGCGGCTGCCCTTCGCGGGCCACATCGAAATCAGCATCATCGAGGAGGGACAGGCGCGATGGCTCGCGTTTCTCAACCGCGAGCTCGATATCCTGGATCTGCTGCCGCCGGAATTCGTCGGCGAGGCGCTTATCGACGGCAAGCTGCGCCCGGAGCTCGGCGCGCGCGGAATCCGGCACGAGCCTTTCCTGCGTCCGAACACCTGGTGGGCCTATTTCAACATGGAAGACCCCATCGTCGGCGGTTATACGCCGGAGAAAATCGCGCTTCGCCGCGCGATCGGCATGGGCTACGACGTCGCCGAATTCATCCGAGTCATCCTCAAGGGCCGCGCGGTTCCCGCCAAGAGCATCGTGCCCCCGGATATCGCGGGCTACGATCCCGCGCTTAAGACTCCGGTGAAGCCTTACGACCCGGCTGCGGCGCGCGCGCTACTCGAGCGATTCGGCTACAAGGACCGCGACGGCGACGGTTATCGTGAAACGCCTAACGGAAAGCGTCTGACGCTCGAAATGTGGTCACCGGCAACATCGCTTTTCCGTCAGGCCGACGAGCTGTGGAAAAAAAACATGGACGCGATCGGTCTCAGGATCGTGTTCAAGAAAGACCGGACTTCCGAGCTGCGAAAGATGGCCCGTCTCGGCAAGATCCCGATGCGCTACGACGGATGGAACGCGGACTACCCCGACGCCGAGAACTACATGCAGCTGCTCTACGGCCCGAACACTGGCGGAGAAAACAATGCGCGATTCAAACTGCCTGCGTTCGACGCGCTCTACGATGAAACGCGTAAGCTGCCCGATTCACCGCAGCGGACGATGCTCTTCGACAAAATGATGGGGCTGATCTTCGCCTACGCCCCTTTTCGATTGTCGGAGCACCGGCTGGAAGACCCGTTGATACACGGCTGGGTCAAAAACTACAAGCCGCACCCGATACGCTCGCAAGTGTGGCAATACGTCGACCTCGATCCGAGGAAGTAGAATCGAGCGGGTCCGCACTACATTCTCTTTACGCGACTCGCGTAGTACTTGAGCAAGGATGCATCGTCTTCGGCGCCATAGCCGGCGGCGACAGCAGCATCGAACGCCGCGCGTGCTGCGCGGGCAAGCGGAGCGTCGCAACCCAGTGCCGCGGCAGCATCGACCGCGATGCTGACATCTTTTTTCAACAGCGTCGTCGCGGCCCTTGGTGCGTAGTCCCCTTCGAGCGCACGCGCCATGCGGTCTGCGAAAATCCAGCTCGCACCCGAGCTCGCGCCGACCACCTCCAGGAACAGACGCGGGTCGAGCCCGGCGTGCGTGGCAATCGCCAGCGCCTCAGCGCCGGCGGCGAGGTTGACCGCGGCGAGCTGATTGTTGAGCACCTTGAAAGTCGCGGCGTCCCCGGCACGCGCGCCGACAACGAAGCGCCTGCCGGCGATCGCATCGAACACGGCAGCGCATTCTCCGATCGCCTGCGCATCGCCGGACACCATGATCGTCATGGTGCCGTCGGATGCGCGTCGGGGACCGCCGGACACCGGTGCGTCGATCAGGCGTGCGCCACGCGCGCCAACCCGTGACGCAAGCGTAGCGACGTACGCCGGAGGCACCGTTGAGGATACGATGACGACGGCGCCCGGCACCAACGCGGCCGCGGCGCCATGCTCGCCAAACAGCACGTCCTCGATCTGAGCGGCATCCACCACCAGCAGAATCACCGTGGGGTATTCGCGGACCAGCGCGGCAGGAGTAGGGAAGGCAGTGGCGCCCGCGGCGACGGCGGCGGCTTCGGCCCGCGGAAGAATATCGCGCACACCGACTTCGATGCCGTTGCGCACGAGGCTTTGTACCACGCCGAGGCCCATCGCACCGGTACCGATGATGCCGATCCGGAGTGGCATGTGTGCTAAGGCTTGGGCGCGGCGTATTGCTTGCAGGATTCGAGCGTGGTCGAGACGCCGAGCTCGGTCAGCGTCCAATCCATGCCCTTGCCTCGAAGCTCGACGTTGCCGTTGCTGTAGCGCGTGCCGCCGCCGGACGGGATTTGATACAGCGTGATTTTTTCGGAGGCGGCGGTCAGCATGCGCGCCTCGCCGGAATCGAAACGGATGACCAGTCGTTCACCCGCCAGCTGGCAGGTAATCGTGTTCTTGGCGGACTCTTCCTCTTCCTTGGAGGGCTTGTGCTCGCAGCCGGTACTGATCAGCGCCAGCGCGGCGACGACGCAGGCGAAATCGCGTCGCCTCGTCTTCGCCCGGGCAGCGTTATGGCGCGCAACGATCTTCGGGTGTCGATCTTGCGATTGCGGCTTCATCGGGCGCTGGCTAGCGCAGAATCTCGCAAAGCTTCGCCGGACGGTCCCGGCCACCGGTCTGCGGCGTCGATACGAAAGTGCAGAGGTCGAAGCCTTCCTCGACGAGCGTAGCGGCAATGCGCTTCAGGGCCTCGTCCGACAAGGACGGTTCGCGAGACAGGATGCGCCCGTAACGCAGCGACGGGTGCGCGGATGCAAGCCAGCGGTAGTCCGGGTCGAATGCGATGATGATCGACTCGCGGCCGAACGGATACCACCAGATGCCCAGAAAACGCACCGCAGTGATCTTGAGTACCGACGGCAGCGACGGCTCCAGCGGGCGCGCGCGGCTCTCATTGATTTCCGGCGTGCCATCGGTGCGCAGACAGCGGGTCGTGACGGCGATGGCGCCATTTTCTCCCACCGCGTATTCCGTATTCGTGTCACGGGCGCAGCGGCTTTGCAAAAACCCCGGGATCGCCGCGATCTCGTACCAGGTTCCCAGATAGCGAGTGAGATCGAAGCCCGTGACCGGGGTCAGCGCCATCGCGGAAGGGATCCAGAAGAGTGCGAGCACCAGGGTCACGCACGGGTGCATTGGTCGATACGTGACTTGCGTGACGCGCATTTCAACAATCGACGACGTTGATGGCCAGGCCACCGAGCGAAGTTTCCTTGTACTTGGTCATCATGTCGCGCCCGGTCTCGTACATTGTCTTGATGACAGCATCGAGCGCCACGCGATGGCTGCCGTCGCCGCGAAGCGCAAGCGACGCGGCGTTGATGGCCTTCACGGCGCCCATGGAATTGCGCTCGATGCACGGAATCTGCACCAGGCCGGCGACCGGATCGCAGCTCATGCCCAGATGATGCTCGATGCCGATCTCGGCCGCATTCTCGATCTGCGCGTTGCTGCCGCCGAGCGCGGCGGCAAGTCCCGCTGCGGCCATCGAACAGGCGACGCCAACCTCGCCCTGGCAGCCGACCTCGGCGCCCGACAAGGACGCGTTCCGCTTGCACAAGCCGCCGATCGCGGCCGCAGTCAAGAGGAAGCTGACAATGCCCTCTTCGTTGGCTTCCTCGTAGAACTCACGATAGTAGCGAATCACCGCCGGGATGACTCCGGCGGCACCGTTGGTCGGCGCCGTCACTACTCTGCCCCCGGCGGCGTTCTCCTCATTGACGGCGATCGCATACGTGCTGGCCCAATCGATCGCCTCGGTCGGATTGCTCACGTTTTGCGAGCGCTTGTCACGCAGCGCGTCGCCGAGCGACTTCGCCCGTCGTCGCACGTTGAGGCCGCCGGGGAGGATGCCTTCGCGGCTCATGCCGCGGTCGATGCTGTCGTTCATGACAGTCCAGCGTTCGAGCAGGCCGGAGCGAACCTGATCGGGGCTGCGAAGGGCAAGCTCGTTGATGCGCATCATTTCCGGGATGCGCTTGTGCGCGGTCTCGCCGTGCAGGAGCAATTCGAGCGCGCTGGTAAAGGGATAGGGAACGTGGAGCCGGGTCGGGGCCTCGACCAACTGATCGATTTCATCTTCGTCGACGACAAATCCGCCGCCGACTGAAAAATACACCTTGCGCATGATGGCAGCTCCGGCCGCATCGAGGGCCGTGAAGCGCATGCCGTTGCTGTGGAATGTCAGGGTCTTGTCGACGCGGAAGCGCAGATCCGCTTCTTCGTGGAAAAGGATCGGGTGGCGTCCGTCGAGGGAAAGCATTTGCTGCTCGCGGATGCGCTGCACCATGGGCTCGACCTGGTCCGGATCGATACGGTCGGGCGCCTCGCCGGAAAGGCCGAGCAGAATCGCGCGGTCGGTGCTGTGTCCGCGGCCGGTCAACGCGAGCGATCCGTAAAGATCGACGACGACGCGGGCGGTCTCTTCCAGCTTACCGCTCGAGGCTAGCTCGTGCGCGAAGCGGCCGGCCGCGCGCATCGGTCCGACAGTGTGCGAGCTTGACGGCCCGAGGCCGACCTTGAACAGGTCAAATGCGCTGACGAACATGGCGGAATGCAGATGATAGACTGGGACCGCATTGTACTCCGGGATCCGAAATGGCATCTCGATCCGAGACGCACAGCCGTGTGCTGGTGACCGCCATGTTGCTTGCCGTGGTCACGGTGACGATCGCCGCGCCGCCGCCCGACGCGGGATGGCGGGCATACCAGAAGCGCGACTATCCGGCGGCGATGGCCGACTTCGAGCAACGCGCTCGCGACGGCGACCGTGTTGCCCAGTTCAATCTGGCGATGATGCTCATGCGGGGCGAGCCCGGCGCCCCGGACGTTGCGGGCGGTCTCGGCTGGCTGCGACGCTCTGCCGATGCCGGCCTGGCGCAGGCTCAATACAACCTCGGTCTGATGTACGAAAACGGCGTAGGCGTGGCGCGGTCGCTGACCGAGGCCACCCTATGGTGGAGCAAGGCTGCCGAGCAAGGCCATGCAGACGCGCAGGTGCAGCTTGCCACCCAGTATTTCCTAGGCCGCGGCGCACCCAAGGATTGGAAGCTCGCCGCCAAGTGGTATGAAGCGGCGGCGGAAAGGGGTGATCCCGGCGCGCAGTACATCATCGCCAGCTTCTACGAGCATGGCGACGGCGTGGCACAGGATCTAAACAAGGCGCTGGCGTGGTACGTCCAGGCGGCGCGACAGGGAGACGTCGGTGCTGCCGCGCAAGCCAAGGACATCGCGCGCCGGCTTTCCCCTGCGCCACGCGCGCCCTGAGAACGGGAATGGCGGCAAGTCGATTAGCGCGCGTAGGCGCGCAGATTACCTGGGCACGTGGATGCGTTCGCGTCCCGGATGCTCCTGCGACGGCGCGCTGCGCGGTGCCGCGCCTGAATGCGCGAAGCGCAGCGCCTCGGGATAGGAAAGCACTTCCGGCAGCTCGCCCCGCGCAAGCGTTGCCTGCGTTGTCTGCCACCACGACGCCTCGAGCAGATCGGCGTGCCGCTTCAGGAAATCCGCGCGGACCGCATCGTCGGTGAGCAGGAAGGTCGCGAATTCCTCGGGGAAAACGTCGTTCGGTCCGACCGGATACCAGACCTCGCTCGACATCTCGTCCTGGCCCGCTGGAAGCTGCGGAATGCGGCGGAACGTGCAGGCGGTCATGTACTCGATTTCGTCGTAGTCGTAGAACACGATGCGTCCATAACGGGTCACCCCGAAATTCTTGAACAGCAAGTCGCCGGCGAAGATGTTCACCGCGGCTAGCTGCTTCAGGGCGTCGCCGTAATCCCGCATCGCGTGCTCGCGCTGCGCCGCGGTTGCCCGCGTCAGGAAAAGGTTGAGCGGGGTCATGCGCCGCTCGATATAGAGATGCTTGACCACGATCATGTCGCCGTCTTTTTCGATGGTCGACGGAGCCACCGCCTCCAGCTCCTCGATGAGCTCGGCGGAAAAGCGTTCGCGCGGAAAGGCGACATCGGAATATTCCAGCGTGTCGGCCATGCGGCCGACACGGTCGTGGTGCTTGACCAGGACGTATTTCTCCTTGACCTTGTCGCGGGTGGTGTCCTTCGACGGCGCGATCCGGTCCTTGATCACCTTGAACACGTAGGGATAGGACGGCAGCGTAAAAACGGTCATCACCATGCCCTTGATACCGGGGGCGAGCACGAAGGCGTCGGTGGAATGCTTGAGATGATGCAAAAAGTCGCGGAAGAAAAGCGTCTTGCCCTGCTTTTGCAACCCGACCATGGTGTAGAGCTCGGCTTCGGTTCGCTCCGGAACGATCTGGTGCAGGAAGTTGACGTAGGCCGAGGGCACTTCCATGTCCACCAGAAAGTAGGCACGGTTGGCCGAGAAGAGGAGCGCGAGCTGCTCGGCATCCATGAGCAGCGCATCGAAATAGAGAC
Organism: Casimicrobiaceae bacterium; assembly: GCA_035601875.1. Lineage (GTDB taxonomy): Bacteria > Pseudomonadota > Gammaproteobacteria > Burkholderiales > Casimicrobiaceae > PALSA-1003. The sequence continues at coordinate 9,660 of DATNNK010000067.1, forward strand.
TGCCGTCGGCGTCGTGCTTGATCGGCACCGCGAAAGGGTGTGTCTGATAGCCGTTAACGACGCGGCCGACGAGGTAGGCGGTGCGATTGCGAAAGAACAGGCTGGAAAGCACCTGGATCTGATGATTCGCCTCGAGCCGCAATGGCCGCCTGAAGCGCCGTCGAAACGCCGCCAGGATGTTGGCGAGGTCGCCGCGGAAATCCGCGAAGCGGCGCTCGAGCCGGAAGTCGAGGACGATGTCGATGAGCGCCTGGCGCAAGCCATATTGGCGCGGATAGTACGAGCGATACGATGGCGGATCGGCGTCGATGTGCTCGGTGGAGACCGCGGGCCGCACGAAAAGGCAACGGTTGTGGAAATAGGTGCGGTGAAGGATCTTGCACGATACCGAGTTGAAGAACGTTTCCGCGCACTCGGGTTGCTTGTGGTCGATCAGCAGTGCGATGTAATGGCGCTTGACCTCCGCCCAGCGCGAATCATCGATGCTTGCGCAGCCGAAGTCGAGCTCCAGGCGGGCAACCGTTTCCACGACCCGGCGGTCGTAGAAGTCGATGCGGTCGCCGGAGACGTGACCGATCGCCAGCCAGTTGCCGGCTTCGAAGTAGCTTTTTGCCAGCCGCGCGCAGTCGCGGAACAGCTCGTAATGGCGATTGAACCCGTCGAGGGTCGCCTGGGCGATGGCTTGCGAGCTCGCGGTGGCGCGCGAAGCGCTAATTCTTCGCGGCCTCGTTCTCAGCTTTGATGTCGGTGGCGAACTTGTTGAATTCGTCGACCGCCGCGTTGCCGGCAGCGACCGCAGCATTCACCATCGTCTTGGTATCTTCGACATACTTCTTGATGCACGCGCTGTAGGCGGTGTATTCCTTGTTGAAGACGGAAATCCTCGAGGACGATGCCAGCTTGCCTGGGAACTCCGGCTTTACGCAGTTATGCGGAGGTATGGTGGGCATGGCGACCGGCGGGGTCTGAGCATAGACATCGGCAGCGATAACCGCAAAGGAGGCAGCGAGCGACATGGCAAGAAACATGCGGGAGATCATGGAGGGCCTCGCGAGCGGAAGGCAAAAGCAGTATATTTTATGCCGCCGCCGCCGTCGAGGGAAGAGCGCTGTGCGCAGCGAGCCAGGTCCCGTTCTCTTGCTGCCGACGCCTTGAGGCGAGCGTCGGTCTTCGGGCCGCGCAATCGAACCGCTCTCGCGTTCCTCCCTTTCGACCTTAAGGGATGGACGCGAGCCGGATCAGGTCAGGAGACGGTCTTAACGCGGTCGCGCCGGATCTGCGGGCAATTAACCCAATGTAACTCCACGCGCGCCGCCTGGGCCCGCGCCTCGATACGCTCCATCTGGGCTCGGTCGCACACCATGCGCGAATCGTTGTCCGCTACTTGCGTCGGCAACGACGAACAACCCACCACTAACAAGGCCCCGCTCAAAGCAAGGATCAGCTTCTTGGCCGCTCCCTCCTTTCACCGTGACTATAGGCAGAAAGGCGTGCGGCTTCAAGGCCGTTCTCTCGCCACCGACCGTTGACGGGCCCGTCGGCGGCGCAGGACATTGCATCCCAGGGATGGCTGCAAGGAGCCGGCGTCCCTCAGTCAGCCGCCGGTCTTAGCGTTGCGGATGGCTTCGTCGAGTGATCGCCACCGCCGCCCGCCACCGGACGCCGCCCTCCGCCGAGCGCACCCGTCGGCGCAATACGGAGTCAGCCCCGGCGCCGGATCAGGTTCAAAGCTCGCGCGCGCCAAAGGTATCGCAACGGCGCATGTCGCCGCTATCGAGCCCGGATTTGAACCACCGCACGCGCTGCGCCGAGGTGCCGTGCGTAAACGATTCGGGAACGACGTAGCCGCGCGATGATCGCTGCTGCAACCGATCGTCGCCGACCGCAGCTGCCGCCGCAATGCCCGATTCGACATCCTTGGCATCGATCAGGCCGCGCTGCTGCGCGGAGTGGCCCCAGATCCCGGCGAAGCAGTCGGCCTGAAGTTCGAGTCGGACCGACAGCGCGTTGCGCGCAATGTCGGAGGCTCCTGCGCTTTTCTGCTGCACCTGCGCCATCAATCCCTGCTGATTCTGCACATGGTGGCCGACTTCGTGCGCGATCACGTAGGCGCGGGCGAAGTCGCCGGGTGCGCCGAAGCGCTTTGACAGTTCCTGGAAAAACGAGAGATCGAGGTACACATCGCGGTCGCCTGGGCAATAAAAGGGCCCCGTCGCGGCGCTGGCGAGGCCGCATGCTGAGCCCGTCTGGCCGCGGAAAAGCACCAGCTTTGGTGGTTGATAGTGTCCGCCCCTCTGCTGAAACACGCTTGTCCAAACGTCCTCGGTGTCGCCCAGAACGTGGGCCACGAATTCCTTCTGCTCGTCGCGCGGCGAGTTGGCGCCGGCCGGGCCCGAAGGAACGGGTGCCTCTCTCTGCGTTTGGCTCTGGGTCGGTGCGCCGCTATCGGTCAGAAGCGCCAGAACATCGAGCGGGTTCTTGCCCAGTAACAAGCTGACGACGATGACTATGATGACCCCGCCGATGCCGAGGTGGATGCCACCGATCCCCGACGATCCTCCGTCCGAGCTTTCCTCGACATTGTCGCTACGACGGAAATCCTGCCAGCGCATTGCGGCCTCCCTTGTGCGTTTGGTGCATTTTACCGCGCCCAGCCGACGCGGAATCCAACTCAACCCAGCTCGTCGATGGAGCGCGGCCAGCTCGATTTGAGCAAGCGCGACAATGCGCGGTCGGCGAGGATGGTGCCTCCGGTCTGGCAGCGGGCGCAGTAATTGGTTTCGTTTTCCGCGTACACAATTCGCTGCACGGGCGTGCCACAGTCGGGGCAGGGCTCGCCGAAGCGTCCGTGGACCGCCATCTGTGGCCGGAAGGCAGTCACCTTGGTTGGAAATCCGCTTCCGGCTTCCTCGCGCAGCCGCAGCGTCCACTCGGTCAGCACCGACCGAGCGGAGGCATACAGGCGCAGCACCTCGCCGGGATCGAGCTTATGAGTCTGAGCGATAGGCGAGAGCCGCGCACGATGCAAGATCTCGTCCGAATAGGCATTGCCGATGCCGCTAAAGAGGCGCGGGTCGGTCAACGCCCGCTTGAGGGTGTGGTTTTCGCGCAAAAGACGCTCGCGGAATGCATCCGGGTCCGCATCGAGGACCTCGAGCCCGCCCATGTCGAATGTGGCAACGGCATCGTCGCCGTGCACAATATGTAGCGATGCACGCTTGCGCGTTCCTGCTTCGGTGAACGCCAGCGTGCCATTGGCAAAACGGAAAGTCGCCAGGGCCGTGGTGGGCGGCTTGCCACCGGCCTCGATCCAGCGCAGGCGACCGGCGATCATGAGGTGCAGCACCACAAAGAGCTCGCCCTCCATGACCAGCGCGATCCGTTTGCCGATGCGCCGGACGGCGAGGATGCGCTTGCCAATGACGTCGGTCAGTGGAGGCACCGCGGTGCGAAGGACGAACGGACTCTTGAGGTGAACCTGCTCGAGGGTCCGGCCGACGATGCGCCGTTCGAGACTCTCGACGTAGACGACGATATCGGGCAGCTCGGGCATTAAGCGCTAGACGAAACCCGCAACGCCCAGCGCGGCGCCGGCAACCAGTAGCAGCAGCGGATGCAAACGAGTGGCCAAGGTCAGGGCCATGGTCATCCCGGTAATGGCGAGCGCTGCCCACGTTTGATCGGCGGTTCGTGCCAGGATGTAGCCGCTCGCAAGCACCAGCCCGACGGTCACTGGCGCAAGCCCGTGCTGGATGGCGACCCGCAGCGGCGCCTCGCGAAAACGGTCCCAGATATGGGCGATGCCAAAAGTCAGCACCGATGACGGGACGCAGATCGCGGCAGTCGCCACCAGTGCGCCCAGCACGCCGGAGACTTTCCATCCGATCACGCTGACGATGAGCATATTGGGGCCGGGCGCGGCCTGGGCGATCGCGAACGCCTGCGCGAAGTCCGCATCGGTCATCCAGTGCTCCATTTCGACGACGCGGCGGTGAATCTCGGGAATCAGTGCGTTTACGCCGCCAATCGCCAGAAACGAAAGAAGCGAGAACTGCCACGCCAGCTCGGTGAGGACCGATGTGATCATCGCGGAATCGTCCACCACGCGATCGCGATCGATATCGGCGCGAGCACGGCAAGCACCCACAGCAGCGGCAGCCGTAAGAGCGCAATCGCGACGAAGGTCAGCGCGCACAGGACGATCTGCCATGGGATGCCCTTGAGCGCCTGCGCCATCTTGAGACCGGTGGCGATGATCAGCCCCGTTGCCGCCGCCGAAACACCGGTGGTCGCGCCGCGCACCGCCTGCAGGTCGGCGAATCTTGCATAAAGCGCTGCCACGATAAGGACGATGACAAAAGGCATGAGCATCAGGCCCAGGGTCGCGGCAACGGATCCCAGCGGGCCGCGATAACGGTTGCCGACGATGACGGACACGTTGACGATATTCGGACCGGGAAGAAATTGAGACAGCGACAGCACCTCGGTGAACTCGCGCTCGCTCAGCCACCGATGCTGCTCGACCAGCATTCGGCGCGCAAACGGCAACACACCGCCGAAGCCTTGCAGGCCTACCATGAGGAAGCCAAGAAAGAGTCCGCGCTTGGTGGGCGCGTCGACCGGTTGCTGTGTGGGTGCCGCGGGAGTATTCATGCCCGACATGATAACGGGCGATGGACCGATAGACATCCACAGGCCCCACTTCCATCGCGCCACCAAGTCTGCCGGGCAGAAACTTGTCCGCGCGCCGAGCTTGGTTAGGAGTCATCGCGCGACGCGGTCGGTGAGGTATCCTTTCGAGGTTCACTGGCGTCGATGACCTCCTTGCTTCGATTTCTTCGGTGGTTCGCGCGCGCGGCCGACGCGGTCGTCGACGCGGTGGGCCGCGTCGGCGCCTGGCTCGTGCTGTTCGTCGTCGCCGCGCTTTTCGGGCAGCTGCCGCTGCGGGAATGGGTCGGCGCCGGGCACCTTCTCGCCAACGATTTCGGCCAGATCGCGCACGCAACGGTATTCATGCTCGGCGTCGCCTATGCCTTGCGCTGGGACGGCCACGTGCGACTGGATGTGTTCTACCATCGCATGTCGCGACGCGCGCGGCTGCTAGTCGATCTCGCGGGAACGATGTTCTTCATCGTGCCGTGGATCGGCATCGTTCTGCTGTACAGCTGGGCGACGACCGTGCGATCGGTCGCGGTCTTCGAAAAGTTTCCCGACACCTGGTCTCCCGGCTACTGGCTGTTCAAGGTTCTGCTGATAGTGTTCGGCGTGCTTGTCTCGCTGCAGGCGCTCGGTCATATCGCTCGCGACCTTGCATCGCTCATCGATGACGGGCCTGAAGCCGATGCCCCGGTCTTGCCGCCGGCAGCGACCGGCCCATGAGCGTGTTGATTCCCGCGCTGGGACTGATCATGTTCGGCGCGGTGTTTCTGCTGCTGCCGCTCGGTTTCCCGGTCGGCTTCACGTTGATGGGCGTCGCGCTGCTTTTTTCGGTGATCGGCCATTTCCTGGGAGCCTTCGATCTCCCGTTGCTGACCGCGCTGCCGCAGCGCCTGATTGGCTTGATGGAAAACGACCTGCTGCAGGCGATCCCGATGTTCGTCTATCTCGGCGTTATCATGCAGCGAACAACACTGGCGGCGGAGTTGCTCGAGGCGATGAGCGGCTTGTTCGGATCGCGCGCCGGCGGCCTGTCGATCTCCACGGTGATCCTCGGCGCATTGCTGGCGCCGACGACCGGCGCCGTGGGTGCTTCAGTGCTGACGCTGGGCTTGCTCGCGCTGCCGGCGATGCTGGCTGCGAAGTACCGTAAGAGCCTTGCTTGCGGCGTGGTCTGCAGCGCGGGAACGCTCGGGACCGTGCTGCCGCCGTCGATCATTCTCATCGTGCTGGCCGACCTGATGCGCGGCGCCAACGCGGAGGCGCAGATCATGCGCGGCGAGGACGTTCACGGCGCGCTGATCATTCGTGACATATACGTCGCGATGCTCGGGCCGGTCGGCCTTCTGCTGGCGCTGTATCTGCTCTACGTCATCGGCGTCGCGATCTTCAGGCCCTCGGCGTGCCCGCCGCCGTCCGAGCTTCGTCCCCGCCTGCCCTGGACGCGGCTGCTTGTCGTGGTCATCGGGCCACTCGCGTTCATCGTGCTGCTGTTGGCCTCGATCGTCACCGGCGCGATTTACACCGTCGAGGCCGCGGCGCTCGGCGCCATCGTCGCCACCGTTTACGCCTGGGCGCGCGGCGAGCTCACCTGGCAACGCTGGGCCGAAACCGTTCGTATGGTGATGCGGCTCACCGGCATGATGTTTCTGCTGCTCATGGGCGCGTCGACGTTCACGCTGGTCTTTCGCGGACTGAACGGGACGCAGGCGGTGCATGGCCTGCTCGCCATGCTGCCGGGGGGATTGAATTTCGCCGTGTTTGCCGTCTTTGCGGTCACCTTCTGCTTCGGCTTTTTTCTCGACGCGCTCGAGATCGTGCTGCTGGTCGTCCCCATCGCCATGCCGCCGCTGCTTGCGCTCGGCGCGCCGCCCCTGTGGATAACCGCGCTGATGGCGCTTACCGTACAAACCAGTTTTTTGATGCCGCCGTCGGGCTTCGCGCTCTTCTTCCTGCGCTCGATCGCACACCGGGAAGTCACCACCCGCGACATTTACCGGGGCGCTTTGCCCTTTATCGTGATTCAGCTATTCGCCATCGCGCTGCTGTGGCGGTTCCCGGAGCTCGCGACGGTGTTGCCGGCGCTCCTCGACTAAAGCCTCAAGGATCAGGGTTTGAGTGCCTTGTAGAGAAACGGCAGGCTCACGTCCATCCGGTAATCGACGTCCGAATGGTTGTCGTCAAACTCTTCGTAGGTGTGCTTGATGGCGGCCGACGCGAGCCGCTTGGAGAGGGTTCGCGTGCCGAAATGGATGTGATATTGGTCGCGCCAGCCGCAGTCGATGTAAATGCCGCGCAGCGTCTTGAGGTTGGCCTTGCACTTGTCGACAAGGTTGATCGGATCCTGGTCGAGCCATCGCTGCCAACGCTTTTCGATCATTTCGCCGCTCTCGAGATTGAACGGCAGGCGGAACCCAAGCGGCGCCTTCGGATCGGGGTCGTAAGTCGCCGCCATGCACAGGTTCATGATCGCGTGGCCTTCGCCGAGCGAAAGCTTTTCCTTCCCCCAGACATGTTCTAGAAAGCGCTTGACGCGGCCGTCGTCGAGCCCTTCGGCAAGACCCTTGCGGGTGCTTTCGCGCAAGGCATCGTATTTCCCGGGCTTCCGCTTCGAAGCGCGGAATCGGGTCAGCTCCTCCAGCGTGTTGGGCCAGTCGTGCCCGTAGACAAAATCGAAGTAGGAATCGCCCGAATGATCGGCAATCGCCCCCCAATGCTGCGCGTATTTCATGCCATGGATGATGGCCCCGTACCCGCCCGAGGATTTGCCGAAACACCCGCGATGCTCGCGCGACGCGAGGGTCCGGAATTCGCGATCGACAAAGGGAATCAGCTCGCGGACAAGATAGTCCGCGTAGTTGCCGAGCGCCGATGAGTTGACGTACTGGTTGCCGCCCAGTGCAGTGAAACAATCGGGAAAGACTATCAGCGCCGCGCCCATCTTGCGGTCGTGGATCAAACGTGCGACGCGCTCGGGGACGTTGTCCGAGAACGGTTTCCAGTTGGCGTGTGCAAGGCCCGAACCGGTAAATCCGACCAGGTCCCAGAGCACCGGGAACCGCTTCCCGAGGCCACGCCCTGCCTGCTGGTCGTACTCCGCCGGCAACCAGACGCCGAGCTTTCGAACGTAAGGGTCGCCGAGGCGGTTGCCCTTCAGTATTCTGGAGGTGTGTTCCAGCACGACCAGCTTACCGCCGGGGCCCTTGGCGCGTTTGAGTGCCATGCGCTTCCTCGTGGCTTAGCGAGCGCGCATTGTAACGTGGCCTACTGGATTTCCGCCGAGCCGGCCCGCGCCCAAGGTTCGTCATCTGCGGAACGCAATCATGCCGGCACTGGTCTCACCAGCCTCGGCGTGCGAAAAGCGCAAGCGGACTGATACGACTGCGCGCCAGTGCAGGTTCGCGTATTGGAGATGCCATGAACGGGAGAGGCGCCACACCGCAGCGGCTAGTGTTGGGTTTCTTCCTCTACTGCGCGATACACGCGATGCCCAGCATCGCCGGCAGGCCGACGATGGAGGAGTGTCTCGAAGGGTCCGATTTCATCCGCAACGCCGCGCTGTCCCGCGACGCCGGCGTTGCCGCCGACACTTTTCTCGACCGGATGAGCGAGGATTTCTTGGTGATTCGCGCCTTTCCAGCCGAGCTTCGATGGTTCGTGCATGACGCCGGCGACGAAATGTTTCTTGCCAAAGAGGCGCGGTTTGTATTCGAGCAGCCGTCAAGCCCCGACGATCAGAGCGCACATTTTCTGCGCGTCTGCGTCGATCGCATGACAGACGGCTGAATTGCTCTAGCGTTCCAGGATCGCCGTCACGCCCAGGCCACCGGCGGTGCAGATCGAGATCAATCCTCGCCCTGATCCGCGCTGTTGAAGCTGTTTGGCCAGTGTTCCGATGATGCGTGTACCCGTCGCGGCAAAGGGGTGGCCGAGCGCTACGCTTCCGCCTTTCGGGTTCATCCGCTCGCGGGCTATCGTCCCGAGTGGCGCGGCGCGGCCAAGCTTCTCGCGACAGTAGTCGGCGGACTCCCATGCCTTGAGCGTGCACAGGACCTGCGCCGCAAACGCCTCGTGGATTTCGTAGATGTCGAAATCCTGGAGCGTGATGCCGGCACGATCGAGCATCACCGGCACCGCGTAGGTAGGCGCCATCAGGAGCCCTTCACGTGGCCCGGCCATGCCCACATAATCGACTGCGGCGACGGCCGAATGGGTGAGAAAGGCCTGGATCGGCGCGCCTCGCGCGTGGGCCCATGTCTCGCTGGCGAGCAACACGCAGGAGGCGCCATCGGTCAGCGGTGTGCTATTGCCCGCGGTCAACGTTCCGGCTTCGCTCCTGTCGTACACCGGCTTGAGCGCCGCGAGCTTTTCGAGACTGGTATCGGGACGCAGATTGTTGTCCCGGCTCAAGCCCGCCATCGGTACGACCAGGTCGTCATAAAAGCCTTCCTGCCAGGCCATGGCTCCCTTGAGGTGACTTTGCAAAGCGAGCTCATCTTGCTCCACGCGGCCGATGCCCCATTCCTTCGCCATAAGCTCGCAGTGCTCGCCCATCGACAGGCCGGTGCGGGGCTCGCCCACCGCGGGCACGGCCGGCTTGAGATCGCCCGGCCGAAGTCGCAGCCAGGGCTTCAATCGTTGACCGAGCGAACGGCCGCGGGCGCTTTCGAGCACGATGTTGTTGAGGGCCGGGCTGTAGACGACGGGAACGTCGCTGGTCGTATCGACGCCGCCGGCGATCGCAACCTCGATTTCTCCCAGCGCGATCCGCTGAGCGAGTTGAACAGCGGTGGTCAGGCTGGTGCCACACGCACGCTGGACATCGTAGGCGGGAGTATGAGGGTGCAGGCCGGAACCGAGCGCCGCTTCGCGGGTGAGATTCCAGTCACGCGAATGCTTGATCACTGCGCCGGCGGCGACTTCGCCGAGCGTCTCGCCCTTGAGTCCGAACTTGTCAACCAACGCGCTTAAGCAGGCGGTCAGCATCTCGAGATTACCGAGCGCGTTGTAGGCGCCGTTGCTGCGCGCAAACGGGATCCGGGTGCTGCCGACGATGGCTACGCGACGCAAGTCATTCGACACGGAAGCCTCTCGCGGCCTGAACGCTAATGATTTCGATTATCCTCCCGCGGTGAGCGCCAGGATCAGCGGCGTTGTCGCCGCGGCCAGCGCCGTGGAAATCAGCAGACTTGCGGCGATCGGGCCACCGAGAGTGTCGAACTGGCGACTCATCAGATAGACGTTGGCGCCGACCGGCAGCGAGGCCAGCATCACGCTTGCCTGCGTCTCCAACGGCGGCAGTGCCAGCCATCGCGCGAGCACGTAAACGATGGCCGGTTGGAGGGCGAGCTTGAGAACGCATATGGTCGCGCTGACGCGCCACCCTTCGCTAATGCGGTACTCGGCCAATCCCATGCCGAGCGCGATCAGCGACAGCGGAATCGCGGCCTGGCCGATGAGCTCCAGCGTGCCATCGACCACCGCGGGCAGTGGAATGCCCGTAAGCCCCCAGCCGGTACCGACAAGAATGCTGGCCACGACGGGATTGGTCAGGACCGCCTTCGCGGCCTGCACATAGCCTGACCATGACATCGTCCTGTGACGGGCCCATTCGACGGATACGGTCACCAGCGTCCAGAGCGTCAGCGCGTTGAAGACCAGCACCAGCGACACCACCGGGATCGACGCTTCACCGAGCGCAATCTTGGCCAGTGGCACGCCAAGCATGACGTTGTTGGCAAAAATGCCACCGAGAGCGAAAACCGATTGCGACACGCCGTCCATGCGGAATACCCGGAACGCGATGAACCGGCCCAACGCGAATACAACAAAGCAGCTGCCGAAAAACGCGATCAGGAGGCGCGGATCGACCGGCGGCAGGCGCGAAAAATCGCTCATCAGGCGGAACAGCAACGCCGGAATCCCGACCGCGAACACGAAACGTGTCAGCGCGTCAGAGACAGGCTTCGGCCATCCAGCCCATCGGGTCATGCCGTAGCCGAGCAGCACCAAAATGAATAGCGGTGCTGTCAGGGCAACAATATGCTCGAACGTTCGCATGAAGTCGGTGGGCGCAAAATGGTGTATTTTACCCAGCGCTCACCGACGATTGGCCGACTGCGCAGTCGCAATCGGGGCGCCCTCTTGTAGGAGGCTGTTACCTATTCGCGTTTATGTTGTTTTGTGGCACATTAAACTCCCTGTATGCTTCAAGGAGCCGGGAGCATCGCCTTGGACTGTCGCGTAAAAAGGGCATTTTTCTAAGGCGACGCTGTCTCAACGGCGTGGCGGGGAGAAAAAATCGTGCCTGAATCCAGCGTTGTCCGCCGTCCCACCACCGCACATCCGCCGACTCGACTGCGGTCGCGCGCGCCCTGGCGACTGTCCGACATCGATTACGCTGCGATCGATCGATCGCAAGTCACCAACGATCCGACGCTGTTCACCCTGGTCACGATGGCTTCGTTTGTCGAGACGGGATCGGACTTGTATGCGCACGTCCTGGTCTCCTATTTCGACGAGGACCCGGAAGTCGCCGGCTGGCTTGCGCAATCGTGGGAGCATGAGGAAGTGCAGCACGGCGCCGCGCTTCGCCAGTACGTCGAACATGCGTGGCCGGATTTCGATTGGCAAACGGTGTACGACACGTTTTTCGAGGAGTACGCCAAGACTTGCACACTGCCCGACCTCGAGCCATCGCATGGGCTCGAGCTCGCTGCGCGTTGCGTCGTGGAAATGGGCACCGCGACGCTCTACAGCTCACTGCACGATTATGTCCAGGAGCCCGTCCTCAAGGACCTCGCCGCGCGGATCTATGCCGACGAGGTGCGCCATTACAAGCATTTCTACCGCTATTTTCGCCGTTATCAGCAGCGTGAAAGACACGGAAGATGGCGCGTCGGCCGAACGCTTGCCAAACGCATGTTCGCGTCGCGGGACGACGATGGATATTGTGCCTACCGCCACGTGTGGCGCGCGACCCGCACGAGCGAGGGGAGCTCGGTCGAACGCGACTATCAGGCATTTCTGGACCGAGTCGGCGCGCTGGCGCGCAGGCATGCGCCGCGGGAGCTGCCGGTGGATATGTTGCTCAGACCATTACAATTACCCGCGCCGGCGTTAAGCGGCGCGAAAGCGGTTGCGCGCACGATTTATCGCTTCTGGTTGCACGCCTGACGGCCGCACCGAGTTATTTTCAGGGGGCGGAGAGGTTGTGACGCGCCTCGCATGTCGGCGAACGTTCGAGGTGGGTCGCGATGCCGGCCCGTGAGCCGGGAAAGCGCCGCGGTCGCGCTCAGATCGACTTGAGGAAGTCGAGCAGTTGCTGCTGCTGTGCAGCATTGAGACGGGTGTAGCGGTCCCGCACCCTTGCGGCTTCGCCGTCGTGCAGTCGTATCGCGGCGTCGATGGTTGGGGCACGCCCGTCTTGCAAGAGCGGAGTGCGTGCCCGCAACCCCCACAGCGGCGCTGTTTTCATCTCCGCGGGCGCAACGGTTCCCTGTGCGATGCCATCGCCGAGCGAACCCATGTCGTGCAGAAGTAAATAGGAGAACAGCGGCACAAGCTTCCGGTCGAGCGCGCCAATGCTTAAACGCGGCAGCTACGCGGATTATGACAACAATATAATGTCGCTGTCATACCATTTTTTTCGTCGCGGGAAAGCCTACGGTTAGGTTATTGAGTCGACGAAGTGTGCGGCAAAGGGTCACGCGATCTTTGCGGTTGCCCGTCGATTTGCCGAAAAGCTCCGAGGGATGCCGGGCGGTGTTGGCATGTGGCCCCGTCCGCAGTTCCACCAACGCGTATGCCGCATGGCGGTAGATAGTTACGGAGGCGCGATCCCGGCGCGCTCATCTTCAGCGAACGGACGCCGCCGTCTTGAGCGCCACCAGCTCCACTGCGAAGCTGACATCGTCGCTTGCCATCCAGGCGTGTCCGTCCTGGATCGTGCATTGAAGCTCCATGTTTCGCGCGGCGAGGCTCGCCAGCGCTTTGCACGTTGCCGGCACGACGTGATGCACGGTGAGGTTTTCAGCGCGCTCGATTCGCGCGCCGGCGCGCTGCCACCATTTTCCCGCGTCGTGGCCGCCGTAGCTGTAGATGAAAACCTGCCGCGCGCGACCGCAAGCCTTGCGGAGCAGCCTTTCGTCGGGTTGCCCGACATCGATCCATAGCTCGATCACTCCTGTTAGATCCTTCTGCCACAGATCGGGCTCGTCGTCGGTGCCGATTCCCCGGCCGAACTGCAACGCGTCATCGGCATGGAGCGCGAAGGCGAGGATGCGCAGCATCATGCGTTCGTCGGTTTCGGAAGGGTGCCGGGCCAGCGTTAACGCGTGGTCCTGATAATGGTGCCGATCGACGTTGGCGATTCGCAGCGCTGCCTTGCAGATGGTCGACTTGAGTGCCATCGGCGAGCTATTTGTAGCGTCCGCCGAAGCGGCGCACGCCGGGTTTCGCGGTATGCGCAGGTGTGCGCGTCGCAGCGTGGGGCGAGGGGGCAGGCGCGCGGCCTTGGCTTGCCGGCAAGGGCGATGCCGTCGTATGCGTGGCTCCCCGCGCCGAACCCTTTGCAACTCGCTTGCCATGCGTCGTTCGTGGATTCCCCGGCGCCTTGGCCCGGGTCTCGGTGCCGCGGCGACCGCCTTGAGTGGTTGCCGCCGATCGCGGCCGCGATGTCGCTCCCGATGGATGACCGTCTCGCGCGCCACGCTGCTGGCGTTGCTGGATCGGCTGCGCGATCGCTCGCCGGTCGGGCTCGAAGCCGGCGACGGTCTCGCTGGGTATCTCGCGCTTGATCAGTCTTTCGATGTCGCGCAGGAACGCGTGCTCGTCGACGCAAACCAGCGAAATTGCTTCGCCCGTGGCACCGGCGCGGCCGGTGCGCCCGATGCGATGCACGTAGTCCTCGGGCACGTTCGGGAGATCGTAGTTCACGACGTGTGGTAACTGGTCGATATCGATGCCGCGCGCGGCGATGTCGGTCGCCACCAGCACCTGCAGTGTCGCGGTCTTGAATTCCGCAAGTGCGCGGGTGCGGGCACCCTGGCTCTTGTTGCCGTGAATCGCGAGCGCGGTGATGCCGTCCTTGTTGAGCTGCTCGGCCAGCTTGTTGGCGCCGTGCTTGGTGCGCGTGAACACCAGTACCTGAAACCAGTTGCGGGTCTTGATCAAGTGCGAGAGCAATTCGCGCTTGCGGTCGCGATCGACAGGGTGGATTTTTTGCGTCGTCGCTTCGACGGTGGAGTTGCGGCGCGCGACTTCGATCATCGCCGGACGATCGAGCAGCGTGTCGGCGAGATTTCTGATCTCGTCCGAGAAAGTCGCCGAAAAGAGCAGGTTCTGCCGATTTTTGGGGAGCATCGCGAGAATACGGCGGATATCCCGGATGAAGCCCATATCGAGCATGCGATCGGCCTCGTCGAGCACCAGTATTTCGACTCGCGACAGGTCGACGCAGCGTTGCCCATGCAGGTCGATCAAGCGGCCCGGCGTCGCGACGAGAATGTCGACGCCGCGCCTGAGCTCTCCGATCTGCGGTTGGATCCCAACGCCACCGTAAACGACCGCGCATGCCTGCTTCGCGTACTTGCCGTAGACGCGCACGCTTTCCGCGACTTGCGCGGCGAGCTCGCGCGTAGGGGTAAGAATCAGCACGCGCACCGGCCGGCGACCGCCAGGATGCGCTGCGACACGATGGGTCATGAGCCGTTGCAGAATAGGCAACACGAATCCAGCGGTCTTGCCGGTGCCGGTCTGCGCGCCGGCGAGCAGGTCGCCCCCGGCGAGGACGGCGGGAATCGCCTGGGTCTGGATCGGCGTCGGCACGGTGTAGCCGTGTTCTGCGACCGCGCGAACGAGTTCAGCCGACAAGCCGAGCTTTGCGAATGACATGTAGTTGCGCTCTTTAGAAAGCAGCCCGGTGTATCGAGCTGACCGCAGCGGAATTTTCAGTCGATGCCCGCACGCTGACGCCGCCCACCAGGATGGCTCGCAGCGGCGCGCGGTGGCGGCGCGGTTCGATTCGCGTCAAGCCGGACGGTTGCCGATCAGAGCCAGGAACTCCTCGCGGGTCGCCGTCGATTCGCGAAACGTTCCCAGCACGGACGAGGTGATCATCACCGAGTTCTGCTTTTCGACCCCGCGCATCATCATGCACAAATGGCGCGCTTCGATCATCACGCCCACGCCCTTGGCGTCGACCGACTCCATGACTTCCTTGGATATCTGCTCGGTGAGGCGCTCCTGGAGCTGCAGCCGGCGCGCGTACATGTCCACCATCCGCGCCAGCTTCGACACGCCGAATACCCGGCCGCTCGGTATATAGCCGATGTGGCACCGTCCGAAAAAAGGCAGCATGTGGTGCTCGCAAAGGCTGTACACCTCGATGTTTTTCACGATCACCATACTGTTCGTTGCCTGCGTGAACACGGCGCCGTTGATGAGCCGTTCCAGGTCGACACGGTTGCCGGAGGTGAGGAACTCGAGGGCCTCGGCGACGCGTTTCGGCGTCTGGAGCAGGCCCTCGCGTTGCGGGTCCTCGCCGATTTCGATCAGCAGCTGGCGTATTAACGGCTCGATCTTGGAGCGGTCTACCTTCATCGCTTTTGTCTCTTGGTCGCTTACGCATCTGGCTTGGCATTATCCCACGCGCGGCGTCGGCGAGGGCGGCAGTGGTGTCGTATGCACCGTGATCGCCGGGATGGGAATGTCATAATGCGCGCGACATTCAATCTCGCATGGAGTGAAACCTATGGGCAAATCGATAACGCTCACTGCGGCCGACGGATTCCAGCTGTCGGCCTATAGAGCAGACCCGGCTGGCGATCCGCGTGGAGCCGTGGTGGTGACGCAGGAAATTTTCGGCGTCAACAGCCACATTAAAAGTGTCTGCGACGGATTTGCAAAGGACGGATATGCAGTCATCGCGCCGGCATTGTTCGATCGCTACGAGCGCAACGTCGATATCGGTTACACGGCCGAGGACATCGCGCGCGGGCGGGCGCTCAAGGCGAAGGCAACGACCGATGCCGCGTTGCAGGACATCGCGGCGGCCCGCGACGCGTTGGGCGGCGCGGGTAAAATCGGGATCGTTGGCTATTGCTGGGGCGGCTTCATCACCTGGATGAGCGCCTGCCGGCTGGGCGGCTTCGGGTGCGCGGTCGCGTATTACGGCGGCGGCATGCTCGAGGCGATTGCCGAGACCCCGAAGTGCCCGGTGATGGCGCATTTCGGCGAGCGCGATTCGCTGCTACCGGTCGACGGCGTCAAGCGCTTCGCTGCGGCGCACCCCGAGGTCGAGGTGTTCATCTACGCCGCCGATCACGGGTTCAATTGCGATCAACGAGGATCCTACGACGCGGTCGCTGCGGCGCTTGCGCGTGAGCGAACGCTGCAACACTTTCGGCGCTGGCTCGGTTGAAACGAGGGT
>DATNNK010000068.1:0-3227 GCA_035601875.1 Casimicrobiaceae bacterium
GTCTTCCGCGCGAGAGCGACGGCGAATTGGCGCACGCGCTTGAGCGGAAGATTCACGACATGCTGTTTGTCGATGTCGTCGAAGAGGAGCACGTCCATGTCTGAACCGCTCGCCCTGCGTCCCGAAATCTATCGCGACCAGGTGGACTCGTCGTCCTTCGGCGTCGTCGAAAAGCCGCTGTCGACCTGGGAGCGCATCTACAACCAGAGCGCGGTGCGCAAGGTGTTCATCCTGATCATGCTGGCGGTTTTCTGGGAGATTTACGCGCGCCTGCTCGACAATGCGCTGCTGTTTCCGACCTTCGCGTCCACCATCGAAGCTTTCTACGAAGCCATCGTGCACGGAGGCTTGCTCGGCAAGGCGTGGACGTCGATCAAGGTGCTGCTGATCGGTTACAGCGCCGGTATTGCGCTGGCGGCTCTGCTGACGGTCGTTGCGATAACCTCGCGCGTTGGAACGGATTTGCTTGAGACGCTGACGTCGATGTTCAACCCGCTGCCTGCCATTGCCTTGCTGCCCCTGGCGCTCATCTGGTTCGGCCTCGGCAACGGCAGCCTGGTGTTCGTGCTGATCCATTCAGTCCTGTGGGCGGTTGCGTTGAACACCCATTCCGGATTCCTTTCGGTGTCCAACACCATGCGCATGGTGGGGCGCAACTATGGCCTGCGTGGGCTATCCTATGTCGGACGCATTCTCATTCCGGCGGCATTCCCGAGCATCCTGACCGGACTCAAGATTGGCTGGGCGTTCGCCTGGCGGACCTTGATCGCGGCCGAGCTGGTATTCGGCGTTTCGTCCGGGTCGGGGGGCCTCGGTTGGTTCATCTACGAAAACAAGAATCAGCTCGAGATCCCGAACGTATTCGCCGGCCTGTTTACGGTGATCGTCATCGGCCTGCTGGTCGAAAACGTCATTTTCCGCACCATTGAAGACAAGACCGTTCGCAAATGGGGCATGCAGAGTTGAGAACTGAGTTGAAAACTGCGTCGGGAACCGAGTAGAGCACTAAGTTGAACACTCAGAGCAAAGGGTGATTTGTCCCATGCGCGTGGTCATCAGCGAATTCATGGAGCCGGCCGCTGTCGCGTCACTTGCGGCCAGATTCGACACCGCTTGCGACGCGGACCTGGGCGAGCACCGCGACCAGCTCAAGCGCCTTATCGCCGATGCCGATGCACTGATCGTGCGCAACAAGACACAAGTCGATGTCGAGCTTCTCGCCGCGGCGCCGCAATTGAAGGTCGTGGGCAGGCTCGGCGTCGGGCTCGACAACATCGATGTGCTGACCTGCAAATCGCGCGCCATCGAGATCATTCCCGCGACCGGCGCCAACGCGCTTGCGGTCGCCGAATACGTCATCGCGGCAGCGTTGATCCTGTTGCGCGGTGCGTATTCGAGCACCGAGGCGGTCGCGGCAGGCAAGTGGCCGCGTCCCGCGCTGGCGAACGGGCGCGAGTTGGCAGACAAGATCTTCGGCGTGGTGGGCTTTGGTCAGATCGGACGGCTCACCGGCAGACTCGCCTGCGCGCTCGGCATGAAGGTGATCGGCTTTGATGCCATGATTCCCGCGGACCACCCGATGTGGTCGGCGGAGCGGACGACCGCACGCAAATTCGACGAGGTGCTGCACGAGGCGGACGTCATATCGATCCACGTGCCCCTGACACCGGCGACGCGCGGACTGATCGATGCGGGAAGATTGGCGTTGATGAAATCCGATGCCGTGCTCATCAACACTTCACGCGGCGAAATCGTCGTCGAGGCGGCGCTCGCGGCCGCGCTTAAGTCGGGCAAGCTCGGCGGCGCCACGCTCGACGTTTTCGAGCACGAGCCGCTGGCGGCAGGATCTCCGCTGGCGGGATGTCCTCATTTGCTGCTGACGCCTCATATCGCCGGCGTCACGCGCGAATCCAACGTTCGCGTCTCGACCATGATCGCAGACAAGGTCGCCGCGGCGCTCGAGCGTCATCGCCCGAAGGCGTGATGCCGGCGCCGCGAGCCGGAGAAACGCCTTGGTCTTGCACGCTATGGTGGACGACACTCGAAGCCTTTTGATCGTGTCATGCCGCGTCTGAGCGTCGAGCAATTGCGCGAGCTTGCGCGACGCGCGCTGGTGCACGCCGGCGCCAATGCGACCATGGCATCGACCACCGCAGACGCACTTGTCTATGCCGATGCGCGCGGTCTCGCGTCGCATGGCGTGACGCGGGTCGCGCAGTACGCCGCACACTTGTTGAACGGGCGCGCCGACGGCAACGCACAGCCGCGGATGGTCGCGAGCAGAGGCGGCGCGGCATTGATCAGCGCCGGGAGCGGGCTCGCGTATCCGGCGTGCGCGCTGGCGGTGAGGGAGGCGATCGCACGTGCGCGCGAGTTCGGTGTTGCTCTGGTGAGCGTCACCGACAGCCATCACTACGGTGTCGCGGCTTTCCACTTGGCGCCTGTCGGCGCCGCCGGCATGGTCGGCCTTGCCTTGTCGAACTCGCCCGCGGCCATGCCCGTCGCAGGCGGCAAG
Source organism: Casimicrobiaceae bacterium (assembly GCA_035601875.1). GTDB lineage: Bacteria > Pseudomonadota > Gammaproteobacteria > Burkholderiales > Casimicrobiaceae > PALSA-1003. Next base: position 2,516 of record DATNNK010000068.1, read on the forward strand.
CGCCCGCTGCTCGGAACCAATCCCATCGCCGCAGTGTTTCCGCGCGCGCACGGCCTCCCCCTGCTGATCGACATGTCCCTGTCGGAGGTCGCGCGCGGCAAGCTCATGATGGCGGCGAAGGAAGGCCGCCCGATTCCGCTAGGCTGGGCACTCGATGCGAACGGCAATCCGACGGCCGATGCGCGGGCGGGCCTCGACGGCAGCATGCTGGCCATGGGCGGGACCAAGGGTGCGATGCTGGCGCTCATGGTCGAGCTTCTGGTCACCACGCTCGCCGGCGCGGCACTGGGTTTCGAGGCGTCGACCCTCTTTGTCGACGAAGGCAACCGGCCGCGACTCGGCCACGCGTTTCTGGTCATCGATCCGGGCGCGCTCGCCGGACGCTCGGTGTACGACGAGCGGATCGAAACGCTGGCTGCGGCGATGACGGCCGAGGCCGGAGTGCGCCTGCCCGGTGAACGTCGCGAGGCGCTGGCGCAGAAGGCCATCGCAGAAGGCATCGAGATTTTGGCGCAACTGCACGAGCAGCTGATCGCACTCGCCGGCTGATCGATCGCGTTCGATCACTTGAACTGCGACCATTCGAGGCGAAGGTAGGTGCGGCTGGCGTTTTGCGGGTGCAGCGTTTCGTATTGATCCCACCGCGCAAATTCCGGCAGGTCACATCGATCCCGCAACTCGCCCAGGCTCACTCCTTCCTTCATCAGCGCCT
>DATNNK010000069.1:0-3589 GCA_035601875.1 Casimicrobiaceae bacterium
ACATGCGATAGTGGGCTCGTAACCCTCTTAATTCCGCCCACCTTTTCCGCGAGCCACGCGCGCTGCCAGCCGATCCCGAGGAAGCCGCCGTATCCCGCTTTACATAAAACAACTGCCACATCTGGCCCTATCCCAATGACCACGGACACCAACACCAGCGACGCGGCGCATCCGGATGCCGCGGTCCGTGTAGCCGCGTTTTCCGCCTATCAGAAGTTCGTCGTCGGGCTACTGGCCTTTCTGCAGTTCTCGATCGTGCTCGACTTCGTGATCATAGCGCCGCTCGGCGCGATCATCATGCCCGATCTCGCCATCGGGCCGCAGCGCTTCGGTGAAATCGTCTCTGCTTACGCATTCAGTGCCGGCATTTCGGGCCTACTTGCCGCCGGTTTCGCCGACCGCTTCGATCGCAAGCGCTTTCTGCTGCTCTTCTATGCCGGCTTCATCGCCGGCACGACGCTGTGCGCGCTGGCGCCGAACTATCCCCTGCTGCTCGGCGCCCGCATCGTCACCGGTCTATTCGGCGGCGTCATCGGCTCCATCGTGCTGGCCATCGTCACCGATCTGTTCCCGTTGCAGATGCGCGGGCGCGTGATGGGAGTGGTGCAGACCGCATTTGCCGCGAGCCAGGTTCTGGGCGTCCCGGCCGGTCTCTACCTTGCCAATGCGTGGAACTGGCACGTTACCTTCGTCGCGATCGTTCTCGTCGCCGCCCCAGTCAGTTTCATCATCGCAATCTACATGAAACCGGTGGCAGCCCATCTGGCGCTCAAGCACGACAGCAATGCGTGGCGGCACCTCAGCGGCACCGTCATGGTGCCAAGCCATCTGTTCGCCTTTGCCGCCGCGGCGCTGCTGGTCACGGGCGGCTACATGATCATGCCGTTCAGCAGCGTGTATACGGTGAACAATCTCGGCATCTCGCTGAACGAGCTGCCGAGCGTTTATTTCGTATCCGGCCTGTTCACGATTGTGACCGGCCCGCTGATCGGGCGGGCGAGCGACGCTTTCGGCCACTTCAACACCTTTATCTTCGGCTGCGCGCTATCGATCGTCATGGTGCTGATTTACACGCATCTCGGTCACGTGTCGCTGCTCGTCGTCATCGCCGTCAGCGTGGTGATGTTCGTCGGCATCTTTTCCCGCATGATTCCGTCGCAGGTGTTGATGTCGGCGATCCCAAGGCCGCCTGAACGCGGCTCGTTCAATGCGCTCAACGCCTCGATGCAGCAAATCTCGGGCGGCGTCGCCTCGCTCGTCGCCGGGATCGTGGTGACGCAAGGCGCCGACGGCGCGCTGCAACACTTCGATCAGCTGGGCTACATCATCGTCGCGACAACGCTGCTGTCGCTCGGCCTGATGTATTTTATTCAGCGAGCGGTGGCGCAAATGCCCCGGTAGAGTTGGCTACGTTGCGCCTACAAATTCTCCGTCACGAGAGTCACGCTAGTCAAAACTGACGGTGGCTGGACCCTTATCGCTCGTGAGGGGAAGGTTCTTGGCTATGTCGCGACCGGCGACTTGATCCCGGTCCAGTGACGGTTGCTACCGCACCATCGATGACCGTTATTGGTCAGGTTTTCGGACGCCGACAGTGCCGGTCTAACCACACGCTGATGCGGTCGGCGTCGGAAAAGCGCCAAGGCACGAAATCGCGGTGGGCGGGGCACCCGGCGGTGCAGCAGTCGCTATGGGGATTTGGGCGCGGAGCCGAGGGTCTGGGTTGTTGATTGTTGTGATCGGACGGCCTGGCGGCAAGAGTCGAGCAGACCAATTGGAGCTGATGAACGGCAAGAATGAATGGCTGGGTGGGTAATTGAGGTGGTCCCGGCACCGTCGACCGGCGTCATTGAAAGTGAGGGACCATTGCGGGTCGAGAGCCCGCGGTTGCGATGAAGGCAGCAGCTGAAAGGCGGCGGAGCGAGCGGCATCATGAGGTGTCGATCCTGAACCCGGGCGTTGGCCGATGCTTTGGCTCGCAGCCCCGTGCAAAGGTCTCGATGATGAGCATGCGGCCGCCGCAGCAAGGGCATGGCTTCGGCAGTGTTAGCGGCTCGTCGAGCGTTGCGGCCTCGGCCGGCTCGGGCTCTCTGGGGTGCGGTACGGCGAGCAATTCGCGCGCTCGCGCAATGTTGGCAGCTCGGCTGCCGCTCGCGAGCAGTCCATAGTGGCGGATGCGATGGAAGCCCTTCGGCAGAACGTGGATTAGGAAGCGCCGGATGAACTCGTGGGTCGCCAGCGTCATCGTTTTGTAGCGGCCGGGGCCGTCGATCCGATAGTCCTTGTACTTGAAGGTGACGCCGTTCTCGCCGACGGATACCAGGCGGCGATTGGAGATGGCGATGCGATGGGTGTAGCGCGACAAATAGCGCAACACTTGCTCCGGCCCGGCGAACGGCTCCTTCGCGTAGACCACCCAATCGATCTCGCGCAGCGGCGCCAGGTAGGCCGCGAACGCCTTGCGCTCGGCGAGGCGGGCGTGATTGCCGAAGAACTGGAGCTGACCGGCCTTGTGGGCGGCGACAAGCTTGTGAAGCATCAGGCCGCGGAACAGCTCCGAGAGAACCTTGACCGGCAAAAAATAGCGCGGTCGGCACGCAATCCACTTCGATCCATCGCGCGAAAGGCCGCCACCCGGCACGACCATATGCACATGTGGGTGGTGCGTCAGTGCGGAGCCCCAGGTGTGCAGCACCGACATGAAGCCGATGCGGGCGCCGAGATGCCGGGGCGTGGCTGCGATCTTGAGTGTGGCCTCGGCCGAGGCCTTGAACAGCAGTTCGTAGATCACCGCCTTATTCTGGTAGGCGATGACGGCGATCTGAGCCGGCAGCGTGAACACCACGTGGAAGTAGGGCACGGGCAAGAGCTCGGCCTCGCGCTCGGCGAGCCAGGCCTGTGCGGCGGCTCCCTGGCACTTCGGGCAATGGCGGTTGCGGCAGCTGTTGTAGGCGATCGTGGTGTGGGCGCAGTCCTCGCAGCGCGCGACATGGCCGCCGAGCGCCGCCGTGCGGCAGCGCTCGATCGCGGTCATCACCTTCAGCTGGTCGCGGCTCACGTGACCGGCATTGGCTTGCTGCCATGCCGGTCCGTGGTCGCGGAAGATATCCGCAACCTCCAGCGCGGGACGGGGCAAGACCGCCGGCCGTTAAACCGGCGGCTGATCCGGCTGATCCTTCCTGCGCTTCTTGGCCTTCTTGTCCGGCTCAGACAGCAGGTCGAGCGGGCTCTCGACGGCCGCGATCATGCCGGTGGCGACGTGCGCATAACGCGCCGTCGTCTCCGGTTTGGAGTGCCCCAGCAACGCTTGAAGGGTGCGAAGATGGGTACCGCGCTCGAGCAGGTGGGTGGCAAAGCTGTGGCGCAGCCCGTGCAGCGTCACGCCCCTCTTGATCCCGGCCGCCTCCGCCGCCTTATGGAACAGCCGGTTCAGCTGGCGCGTGCTCGTCGGCTCGCCGCCCTTGCGGCCTGGAAACAGAAACCGTTCCTCCGGCGGCGTTCCGGCATCGTATGGCGAGCGGCGCACCTTCCACCATTGGCGCAAGAGAGCGAGCGTGTCGCGCGACAGCATGACATGCCGATCCTTGCG